>JBDSHL010000475.1:0-2814 GCA_039918515.1 Saprospiraceae bacterium
AAAGCCTCTTTTTCCTTTGGATTGAAATATTCTGTATGTGGATCATAAATATGAAGTAAACTATTGACATACACTTCGAATCTTTCTGATTCTTTAGTTTTTCTCAATCTATCAAAGTAAGTTTCATAACTTTCTCTAATGTCTTTTAGAATATCGTAAACAATTGAATCTTTGGATCTGGTTTTTTTATCCTTTTCAAGATCCTCCATGGCTTCATAATAGCGACTATAAAAATCATATTTTATATTTTTTCTCCAGGTTTCTTTAAGGTCCTTATCATCAGAAGAGAATGATCTTTTTTCACTATCCAAATTGATGGTTTCGTCTTTTGATTCAAACAAATCTGTCTTAAGAATTTCTTTATAATAAGTTTCTGTTTTATCGAAAGACTTTTGAATAATTTCTTCGAATTTATTTAAAAATTCAAGATTGCCTTCTATGAAATAATCGTCTAGGAGTTTCTCATACTTTTCTAAAGAATTTAAATCTTTTTTGGTAAGGAATCTTTTTCCTGCGTCCATGTTGTCAATAAAGTCCTTAAAGGCTTTTTTCGAAAACTCATCGTCTATTTTTGCAGGCGCATAATGATATTGCTGACTTTGCTTGTAGATGGTTTGAATGATCAATTGCTCACGGGTAATAGGATCTGTACTTGTTCTACACTGAACATTAAAAATCAGTATAAGCATTAAAGACGGCAGAAGTAAAAACCAAGCTTTTTTTGAATTCATTTTTTCTTTCATTAAAGGATAAATACTTAATAGTAACACGAAATGATGGTTATAGATTTGATTGAATTAATAAGTTTTGAAAAATTTAACTATTCCAATAGATTTTAACAACACAATCGATCGCAAATTTAAGCAATTTTTAAGAATTACGAAGGATTTCGTATTAAATATGAAATAATGCACAATTTAAGGCGAAGGTAATAGAAATTCAATTTGACCAATTTAGTTTTTTTTGAATTAGTAAGCATAGAGTTCAACAGAATAGATACATTTACCACAACAATGATCCAGATCAAATTTGGCTTAATAGGGAAGAATTTAAAGCATTCCTTCTCTGCTTTATATTTCCATAATAAGTGGGCTAATGAAGGGATAAATCTTTATAATTATCAATTATTTGAAATCGCTGACGAAGAAGAAATCAAAGAATTCTTACTTATTCACAATAGGTATCGCGGTTTCAATATTACTATACCTTATAAGCAAGTTATTCTTGAGCATTTAGAAGAATTAACCCAAGAGGCTATTGAAATTGGAGCTGTTAATTGCATTAAAAAATTGGATTTAGTCTGGAAAGGACACAATACAGATGGCCCAGCTTTTCTAAAAACCTTAGAAGGGTTTATTCCATCTAATTATAGTAGTCAAGCCTTAATCCTTGGAACTGGAGGGTCATCGAAGGCAGTTCAATGGGCTTTAAAAAAGAGAAATATTTCATTTGACATAGTTAGTCGTTCATCCAAAGACTTGAATTATGATAATTTATTAACTTCTTGGAACAAGAATTGGCAATTGATCATTAATACAACTCCTTTAGGAATGTACCCTGATTCAAATAACTTTCCAAGAATACCTTATTATTGCTTGGATTCACAATGTTATGCTATTGATCTAATTTATAACCCCAAAGAGACTATCTTTCTTAGAAATCTAAAGGAAAGGGGTTGTAAAGTAATAAATGGCTTAGATATGCTTAAAATTCAAGCAGATTTGAGCTTCGATTTTTGGATGAACGATATATGAATTAAAACTATTTTGCCTGAGATCAATTTGGAATCTTTAATTTGATTATTTTTGTTTGGAAATAGTATAAAATCAAGGTTACTTTAACCCTAAATTTATTAAATTGCTATTGGTAATCAATTAGTTATGACCGAACCTGGTGATCCGAAGATAGATTTTAACAATACTGAAATTGCCTTTTCATATAAGACTGACAGAGAATTAAAGTATGCTTACAGGTTGTTCACATTTATGAATAATGCTACTTTGGTCAAAATAGGATCTGCTCTTGGTAGAGTGGCGATTAACTTGCCTTTTGGAATAGCGGATCCTTTTATTGAAGCCACAATTTTTCATCAATTCTGTGGCGGCACAAGTTTGTTAAAATGTCAAAAAATAATCGACAATCTACACAAATTTAAGACACTTACTATACTTGATTATGGAGTAGAAGCCAAAACCAAAGATGAAGATTTTCAAAACACCCTCAAAGAAAATTTGAAAGCGATTGAATTTGCATATAGTAATCCTAATGTTCCTGTAATTAGCACTAAACTTACGGGTTATATTCCAATTCATGTACTCGAAAAAATACAAGCCAAAGAAACATTGACTACTCAGGAAAGTATTCAATGGCAACGGTTGAAAGACAGATTTAGAAAATTATGTGAAAAAGCACACGAATTTGGAGTTTCTATTTTTGTAGATGCTGAGGAGAGTTGGATTCAAGATCCTTTGGATGAATTGGTACATGAATATATGGCCATATTCAACAAAGAGAAACCAATAATCTATAATACTTTCCAAATGTATAGACAGGATAGATTGCAATTTCTAAAAGAAAGTTTTGAAAAAGCCAAAGAAAAAAATTATATACTTGGTGCAAAAATTGTACGCGGTGCATACATGGAAAAAGAAAGAAAACGCGCAATTGAAAATTCTTATCCATCTCCCATACAATTAGATAGAGAATCAACGGATGCTGATTTTGATTCTGCAATTGATTTTGTCTTAAAATACTCTGACCAAATTAGTATGGTGAACGCAAGCCACAATTGGAAAAGCAACCATTTACAAGTTG
>JBDSHL010000476.1:0-4520 GCA_039918515.1 Saprospiraceae bacterium
AAACTGGTCATTCCAGATTCAAATTCGACAGTTACGCCTTTTAAAACTTGTTGTTGACCAAAATTTTTAAATATATTCTCTGCTAAGATCATGCGGTCATTACAGCTGCGATTATATAATCGGATAAAAGAATAAGTATATTGGAATATACTACCGCACGAGTGCTTGCGCTTCCCAATTCAATACTTCCACCTTTAACAAAATATCCTTGGTAACAGGATACACTTGTTAGAATAAATGAAAATACAATGGCTTTTACAAACATCATAGTTACATTATAAGGAATAAAAAAGGATCTCAACCCATGAATAAATTCGTCATTCGTAAATACTCCCGTAGGAACAGACGCAATATATCCTCCAAAAATACTGATGAATGAGGCAAGGCAAACCAACATAGGAATAACCACCATAGCTGCAATGATTTTAGGTTGAACCAGAAAACCAGAGGTGTTCACCCCCATTATCTCCATGGCATCTATATGTTCCTTTTGTCTCATCCCTCCAATTTCAGAGGCCAAACTGGAACCAACCTTTCCAGCTAAGACCATACAACTAAAAGTTGGAGCCAATTCAATTATGGTCATATCTCTTACAATATAACCTATATAAAACCTAGGAATAAGGGTTCCACTCATCTGATAAGAAAACTGTACAGCTGTAACAGCACCAATAAAAATGGCAATTATACCAACTATGACCAAAGAACCTATGCCGATTACATTCATTTGCCTTAAGGTCTCCCTCCAATACATCTTAATATTTTCAGGCTTTTTAAAGACTTGCTTGAGCCAAACAAGGTAAAGACCAAAATGATGCAATCCATTCATTAATGGCAAAGGTAAAACTCATTAGTTCATTTTTAAATAAATTTGTCCTTATAGAATTAAAGATTCAACCCATGGATTTGTGATTTCTAACCTGAATTTCCAAAAATATTGTATTTTTAAACAAAATTGACTTAAACTCTTTATGAATTATTTTCAATCAATTCTACTGGTCTTCTTGTTTTCAACTTTTACCAAAGTATTAAGTCAAGAAATATGCGGCTTCGATGCGATGCATCATTCGTTAACTTTATTAGATCCTACTTACTTAATAAATATTTCTGCTGGTAACAAATTAATTCATTCCTTAAATCAAAAAACTCCGAACCAATCAAATTTAAGGAATCCACCATACCTTATTTCTGTTGTTGTTCATGTTATTTCACCTTCTAGTTCCGCCATTGGAACCAATTACAATCCTTCTTTAACTAACATTAGGAAAAGTATTCAAAATATTAATCTTGCTTTAGCTAATCAAGGAATTTTCAATTCTGCTTTGGGCTTAAATACAAATATTCAATTGTGTCTTGCATCAATAGATCCTACCAATAATCCTACCAATGGAATTACCAGAACAAGTAGTGCTTTGGTTGAAGAGGGAGTTTGCAATCCTGGAACAAATATCAAAAATGAGTCTTTAATTAAATTATTGGCCAATTGGGATTGTACACGTTATCTCAATATATGGTTGGTGACCAATTTATATTCTGACCAACAAGGATGCAGCTTCAACGGCTTTAGCTATTTTCCATATGCACCTTGTGGACTTGATGGATTAATGCTAGAATCTAATAACTACCAAAGTCCTCAAGGAGTAGAAGTTGCCATTCATGAATTAGGACATTATCTCGGCCTTTATCATACTTTCGAAGGCGGTTGTTACAATAATGATTGCACTTTAGATGGTGACCAAATCTGTGATACCCCACCAGATCAATCCCCTTATTATGCTGATTGTTCTACTAATTCATGCCAAACAGAACTTCCTGATAGGTTAGATGACAATGCTAATTATATGGACATTAGTGACTGCACTCCTAAACATTTCACTCAAGGACAGGTAGATCGAATGCATGCTGTTCTTGAATTGATCAGGAATAAATTATGGGGTTCTAACAATTGCAATAATAGTTTTCTAAACCTTGGATTATACAATGTCAAAGCGATAGGACCTATTTGTTCTGATACACTTTGTCTCAATTTATTTATCTACAATAATTCTGATCAGTCAATCAATTTATCTACTATTGAAATCAAAGATAGTACACTCATCATACTCAATCAAAATGTCAATGTGAATGTACCTGCACATGATAGTATAGTATTTGCTACATCATGTATAAAAGTTCCAAGTGGTTTACACAGTATTCAAGTAACGGTAAATAAAAATATACCCGATGATGATCCTTCAGATAATCTATATCTGATCAAATGGATTAATTATAATGCTGTAAATCTTAGTCTTGTCAATTTAACCCCTACACATTGTATTAGTGATGGGACCATTGAAGTCATTGCAAATGGTGGTCTCGCGCCTTATATTTATGCTATCAATAATAGGATAAACCCCCAAACTTTTCCTTACTTTCAATTACTAACTACGGGCATGTACACCATCACTTCAACCGATAGAAATCAATGCAGTGCAATGCTTAATGTTGATATTCCGGACAGTTGTAAAGTTCCAAATAATAAAAAATTTATACATAATAAAGACGCCTTCCCAACAGGTAATGATTGTAGCACACTGACGAGAGAATTAAATAATCAAGCTGGCTCAGTTTGGTATGAAGATAAAATAAACTTAACCCAGGATTTTACGGTAAATTTTGAATTTTTTTTAGGCTGTAAAGATCAGACAGGTGCAGATGGAATTGCATTTGTTTTACAACCTATTTCTACTGCTATTGGCGTTGCAGGAGGTGGCATTGGGTATCAGAATGTTAAGCCTTCAATTGAAGTAGAATTCGATACCTGGCGAAATCCTGAATTCAATGATGTTGGATTTGATCATGTTGCAATCATGCGCAATGGAAACAACAATCATCTCACTCCTGACAATCTAGCTGGTCCAGTCGCAATTTCGAACGCATTCGTGAACGCGGAGGATTGCAAATTTCATAAGGGCTTAGTAAAGTGGATCGCTGCGACAAAAAGACTTGAAGTATATGTGGAATGCGATCTTCGATTAAGGTATACTGGAGACATTGTTAAAGATATATTCAACAATGATCCAAATGTGTTTTTTGGTTTTACTTCTTCCACTGGAAACTCTAACAATCTACAGCAAATATGTCTTAAATATGTCACTGGTGCTAATACTTTACCTAATTATTCTATTTGCGAAGGAGAAAATGTTCAAATTTCCGCTAGGCCAAATTTTAAAAAATACTTATGGACGCCCAATATTGACATCAATAATGCAAACATTAGCAATCCAATATTTTCTCCAAAAAAAACCATGAAATATTACTTGGAAATTACGGATCAATGTGGTTTTATTACCTTGGACTCTACAATAATTACAGTCTTACCTTCAAGTATAAATTATAAACTGAGTTATGATGATAGTTGTAATGTCAATTCAAAATCTCATCTTATCATTATACCCAATCCAACTGATACATCTAAGTCTTTTTCACTAGACGGAATTACTTTTATAAATCAACTAAATTATACAATAGACTCAAATGGATTGTATACACTGTTCCATAAGACTGGTAATTGCATCGCCAATGAACTATTGGATATCCAACCCTATTCTAATTTCTTAAAAGATACCGTTATCTCGCTTTTAAATGTCGTATGCAACAAGAAAGGTTCCATTTTTATTAATGCTTTAGGCGGATTTCCACCTTATAAATTTAGATTAAATGGTTTAGTCTGGCAGAATTCAGGCTCTTTTGACAATTTAGATTCGGGTACATATTTTTATGAAATCATGGATCAGTCTTCCTGTATAGTGACGGATACATTAATTATTACAGATTATCAGTATGCCATAAATGTAGATATAGATTCTTCTAATTTTGTTAAAACTTGTTGTTCACCTATTGCATTTGTAGCACTTAAAGTTAATCCTTTAAACCAAAAATATTTATTTAATCTGGATAACAAATCCTGGAATTTCTCAAATAATTTTGTCAACTTACTTGATGGTCCGCATAAAATTCAAGTACGAGATGAATTTGGTTGCATTTCAGATACTCTTGAATTTGCGGTGTCTGATCTAAGACAAAATTATCTCGCAACAAATAAATTTCAATTGTGTAATGGCGAAACCATTTGGGTAGGAAGTAAAATTTACACTACTTCTGGAATTTACACCGATAGTCTTAAATCACAATATTGTTGTGACAGTATAATTGTCAGTGAATTAGAAGTCTATCCTATCTTTCAATTTCAAAATAATCAGAACATTTGTCAAGGCAATCAAGTAAAAGTTGGTAATAATATTTATACTACTTCCGGAAACTACATTGACACCCTTCAATCCATTCATTCTTGTGATAGTATAGTGTTAACCAATTTGAAGGTATCGAATATTTCTCGAGATTCGAATAATTATACGGTTTGCAAAGGGAATAGTATTAGAGTAGGGAATAAGGTTTATTCATTATCAGGAGATTATATTGATACTCTTCAATCGCAACAAGGTTGTGATAGCATTCTATTTACGAAATTAACTGTCAAT
>JBDSHL010000477.1:0-3051 GCA_039918515.1 Saprospiraceae bacterium
ATTGTGCTAGTCTTCCGATAGGCATTTCAACTTCTTTGCCAGCAGTCATAATGAGATCGGCAAATTCATCAATAATCAATACAATGTAGGGGAGATATTTATGTCCTTTTTCTGGATTTAATTTTCTTCTAGTAAACTTATCATTGTACTCGAGAATATTTCTTGTACGCGCTATTTTTAATAATTCATAACGTTGGTCCATTTCAATACACAAGGAATTCAAGGTGTAAATAACTTTACTGGTGTCGGTAATAATAGCTTCATCCTGATTCGGTAATTGTGCAAGAAAGTGTTTTGCAATATCCGTGTATATTGGAAGTTCAACTTTCTTAGGATCAATGAGTACCAATTTTACTTCGGATGGATGTTTGCGATAAAGTAAGGACATTAGAATGACATTAATACCCACTGATTTACCTTGTCCCGTTGCACCAGCTATAAGTAAGTGAGGCATCTTTGTAAGATCAGCTACCACAACTTCATTTGAAATATTTTTTCCAAGTGCAATGGGTAATTCCATCTTTGGATCAGTGAATTTTTCTGACCTTAGCAATTCTTTTAATGCAACGATTTGTTTGTTCTTATTGGCTACTTCTATACCAATGGTTCCACGTCCTGGAATGGGGGCGATAATTCTAATTCCTTGTGCGGAAAGACTTAATGCAATATCATCTTCTAAACTTTTTATTCTTGAAATTCTAACCCCTGGTGCTGGGACTATTTCGTATAAAGTAACTGTTGGTCCGATGGTTGCTTTAATTTTTTGAATTTCAATTTTATAATTTTGAAGGGTTGCAATAATTTGATTTTTATTAGATTCTAATTCTGTTCTATCAATTTCAAATTTATGATCATCATAATTATTTAGTAATTCAAGAGAAGGACTTACGTAGGCACTTAAATCTGCTTTATGATCATATAATCCTCCACCATGTTCAGTTTCCCATTCATCTTCCTCTACATCAATAACATGAGAAGTTGATTGAGCAATGAAAGACTTTTTATCAATGGTACTTTCTTTTGTTGAAGTATCTTCAATTTCTAAATCAAGATTTGAATTGGGAGCAGAAGAAATAATATCGCTTGAGCTTAATCCAATAGTAGCTGCTAATCCTCCACTTTCTGCTGAAATTCCGAAATCAATTTCTTTTCTAGGAAATGAATTCACTTTAAAAAATTCTTCAGGTTTATTTATCGAATTTTCAGAACTATCACCTGAATTTGATTTGAAGTTAAACAAACCAGACCAATTAATACTACCATCAGGAGTTTGTAATTGTAATGTATGAAAACTGGGATTTATAAACCAAATAAATAAGCCGATTAATACAAATATCAACGTAATGCCTAATCCTAATTCGCCTAAGAATGAATTCAAGACTTGATTGGTTCGCGCTCCAAAAGCTCCTCCATAAGGAAATGCTTGATTGCTTAAAACAAAATCAAACATCATAGATAGGAAGCACATAATTAATAAGGAGTGCGTAAGGAATTTGAAAAAAGTAAACCAACCTTTGTTGTTTAGTAATCTGAATCCTAAATGTATAATTACAGGAATGAATAAAAAGGATGCTATACCAAATCCATAATAAAATAAATAATGTGAACTTAAGGCGCCAAGTCTGCCAACCCAATTGCTTACATCGACCTTGGATCTATAGAGGATTCTCCAAGAGTGTTGGAAGATTTTGTCCTGATCAATAGTCCAGGTGAATAGATAGGAAGTGCAGGAAAGCAATAAGTAGATAGCGAGCAGAAAGCAGATAATTGCTGAGAGCTTACCGAACCGTTCATCTTTGAATTGTAGGAACCAATATTCCTTAAAACTGAGTTTTTTGTTTTTCGACCGAGCCATTAGTTAGTAGATTATACATGAAATATAGCGCTAATGTAATGGTATTAATTCATATTATAATAATTTATATTATATTTTAAATAGATTTATAGGATTATATACATTATTAAATATTATAATATATCATTTATATTTAATATATATAAATAATATAATATATAAATTATTTATTAACACACTTTTGGATTGAAAGCTGCGCTAATTTAACAGCCTAGATGAGGTCTTTTCCTATCTTTGCTACTCAACCCAAAATTGAAAAAAATGTCGCGTGAAAAGAATAAATTTATCATCGCTGGAGCTGGTGGAATAGGACGTGCAGTAGGATTAATTCTTGCGGATAACCCTGGATTCGACTCTGAAATTTTAATTGGCGATATTGATAAAAATCTCGCTCAAGAGGTTTCCCAATGGATTTTGGAAGGAAGTTCAACTATATGTAGTGTGGAAGCGTTTGAAATAAATCCGATAACTTTAACCAATGAGATGGACTATGTTTTTAAGTCCGGAGACATCATTTTGGATTGCTTGCCTGGAACAGAAGCTCCAAGAATGGCCTCATTTGCATTAACTTATGGCATGCATTACGTCAATCTTACTGAATATGTGAGAGAAACGGATGAGATCATAGAAATGGTAAAAGATGCAAACACTGGTTTTATCCTCCAATCTGGTCTAGCCCCAGGTTATATTAATATTCTTGCTAGTAAGCTTCATAAAGACTTTTCTGAAAAATATAATACAACGAAAGTAGATTCTATAAAGATGAGGGTCGGCGCCCTTACAAAAAATGTGGAAGCACCTCACTTTTATGCCTTTACATGGAGTCCTATTGGTGTTGCTACAGAGTATATTAAAGAAGCAAATATCCTGTCAAACGGCAAACTAATATCGATTCCAGCTCTTTCCGAAACCAAAGAGAGGATAATAGGTGGAATTATGTATGAAGAGGACTTTACTTCTGGCGGGGCTGCAGATTTACCGGAATACTATAAGGACAAAACCATGAATCTGGATTACAAGACATTGCGCTATCCAGGACATTTCAATTGGGTTCGTCAACAGATAAAAGAAATTGGAGCAAGTTCAAATCTGGTAAAAGATTTACTGGAAAGGATGCAATTGGCTATTCCATACATTGAGGATGACTTGATCGTTATTTATGCATCAGTTTCCGCTAAAGACAAACAAGGCAACAT
>JBDSHL010000478.1:0-8031 GCA_039918515.1 Saprospiraceae bacterium
AATTCGTATCTCTACTCCTCTACACCAATTCAACTACCTCTAGCTTTATCTAAATTTATGAAAGACTCTCTCCGCTCAATTATATAAAAAATTCTAAAATTCCCTTTACACTTGTGCGCTAGCACTATTATCTAAATTCATGAACCCGCGATTTATATCCCAAAGTTCCATTCCTTTATCCTTCCTATTTCCCCAATCTGTCAATGAACGTTTGTCGATTTAAATTCACTCTTAAAGTTCCTAAAAATCAATGTATTTTTACCAATGCACTTTCGCAAGGGATTGCAAAGATACATCCACAGAGTAATACGAAAAATAAATTTTACATTTTAATAACAAATTTTATTTTTATAATGTATAAGTACTTGACATTCTTCTACTTATAACACATTTTAGAAATAAAATTTGCCCGATAAAACTAAATCCAAACAAGAAATCTTCGATGGGAATGCTAATAATTCGAATTCCAGAAAATTCCAATGGATTATAAATTACAACTGCCTCTTTCGTAAACATTCCCGTGAGCAATCCATCCATGATGTACATTGGAAAAATAATGATCCCAAAAGAACAGACAAAAAGATTTAGAACTTTGCCCATTTGAAACTTCCAAAATAGGCCTAAAGTCAACATAACCACCCAAATAGAAAAACCTGTATACAACTTGTCGAAATACTTAAATTCCAGTATTAATAAACCTATCATAACAGCCCAATAAAAAGCCCTTGGAATAATTATAGTAGGCTTTGACCTTTCCAAAAGAGCATAAATATAAATACTACAAAAACCAATACAGGGAAACCACATAAACTCCTCAATGGGTAAGCCTACAAACTTGATCCCCATAATATATCGCGGATTAAAACTCCAAATACCTAGAAATGTAAAAGCTAGATCCCACAAAACAAAAATTAATGAACCATAAAATATGGGTTTCAACCAATCTTTGTGAAAACTAAATCTGCTTGAAAAAAATGGTACAAATACACTTATAAGAAAGACTGGAATAAAACTTATACAATGATGTATTAAGTACAAATACTTTGTCTCTAAAAGTTCCCATCTAACTATATTTGGTGTTGTCCATTCAAAATTTGAAGATTGAATATCATCCTTGAGAATGACCCATAGAATACATAAAAGCATAAACAAAAAACAAATAATCATCCATGGCTTATGCTCAATTAAAAATTTATTCACAACAGGATTAAGATTTAAACTTTGACTGAAGATAATGTGATATCAAAATGATCACCTTTCTAACATCAGAAATACGAATTCTTCCAGATAAAACATCCTGTGAACTTACTTTACTCATTTTGATTAACAAGAAATAGTAATATTTATAAGCTAAAAGTACTCCGTATCTTGAGGAAGAGGGCAATCTTTTTATTCCTTGTAAACCTTCAAGAAAATCGGTCTTTATATCGTCCTCTATAGTTCTTTTATTGAGATCTGTAAATGATTGAATGTCAATTCCTGGAAAATAAATTCTATCTCTTTGTTCAAAATCAGATTTTATATCTCTTAAGAAATTAATTTTCTGAAATGCTGAGCCCATCTTCTTTGCACTATAAGCAAGTTCCTCATACTTATTTGGTTCGTCTTTTAAAAAAACTTTTAAACAAAAAAGACCAATTACCTCTGCTGATCCATATATATATTTTTTATATTGTTCAGAATCAAATCTCGTCATATTTATATCCATCTCCATGCTGTCTAGAAAAGAGTGAATATGTTCATGTAAAATCCCATATTCATTTACAACTTGCCCAAAAGAATGAAGAATAGGATTTGAATGAAATTTATTTTGGATCGAATCAAAAACATCCACTCTTATTTGTTGTAGATATTTTCGCTTATCTAAATAATGAAACGTATCTACTATTTCATCTGCAAGTCTTACAAATCCATAAATTGAATAAATACCATACCTCAAATCTTTCTTAAACAATTTAATTCCATTTGAAAAAGAACTGCTATATCTATTGGTGAGCACCTTACTTAATTCTTTGCAAGTACTATTATATAGTTCTATTTGACTCATTGGTAAATGCTCTGATTTATTAATGAAGCTGCAATTTCTCCAGATATTAATGAAGGAGGTAGTCCAGGTCCTGGGTGAGTCAATTGTCCAGCAAAAAATAAATTGTCTATTTTTTTATGCTTTATAGTAGGTTTAAGAAAAGCAGTTTGGGATAATACATTTGACAATCCATAGGCATTGCCTTTAAATGAATTATAATCTTCCTCAAAATCTTTTAGGCAATAGGATTTTTTAAAAACTATGGATTCCTTGATTGAACAATTAAGTTTTTCTTCCATTCTTTTGATGACTTTTTCAAATAAAATGTTTCTTTCTTCCTCCTTATCTTCAATCCCAGAAGCCAATGGTATGAGAATAAATAAATTCTCATGTCCTGGTGGGGCTATAGAAAGATCCGTTTTGGAAGGCATACAGACATAAAATAGTGGCTTTTCAGGCCACACTTTTTTATCGTAAATTTCTATAGCATGGCTATTAAAATCTTCATCAAAAAACAAGTTATGATGCAACAATCCATCTATTTTCCCTTTTACTCCTAAATAAAATATTAGTGCACTTGGCGCCATAATTCTTGTATCCCAATAATCATCGCTATACTGTCTATAATTAATATCCAGTAATTTTGAATCGGTATGATGATAGTCAGCAGTAGATAAGACGTAATCGCAATTATATTCTGATTTAGTAGTAATTACTTTTATAGCAACATTATTTTTCACATCTATCGAAACGACTTCTTCTTCAAATTTAAATTTGACTTTCTTCTCTAATGCCAATTGATACAAGGCATCAAATAATTTAATCATTCCGCCTTCTGGATACCAGGTTCCTAAAACAAAATCAGCATAGTTCATCAAGCTATAAAGAGCTGGAGTATCTTTAGGTTTAGCACCTAAGAACAAAACCGGAAACTTTAACCATATTCTTAACATTGGATGCTTAATGTTATCATCAATTACAGCTTCTATTGATTTAGTCATCTGCAATTTGAAGAAACTCTTTAACAATCGCCAATCAAGAAATTCAAAAATACTCAATGCAGGCTTTCGAACAAAATCTCGCATTCCTACTTCATACTTATATTTTGCTTCTTTTAAAAACGACTTCAAAAAAGTTGAACTTCCTTTTTCTAATGTTTCAAATTGATTATAAATTTGTTGAATATTGGCTTGAGAATTCAAAATTTTTGCTTCAAAAAAAATCCTATAAGATGGATCCAAACGGATTAGTTTAAAATAATCTTGTGTTGACTTGTTATGCTTTATGAAAAAATCTTCGAAAACATCTGGCATCCAATACCAACTAGGACCCATATCGAATTGAAATCCTTGATCTTGAAATGATCTAGCTCTTCCTCCGTGACTTGAATTCTTTTCTAAGATAGTTACTTGAATATCTTTTGACGAAAGATCAATAGCAGCTGCAAGACCCGCAATACCCGAACCAATTATAATTATACTTTTGTCGCTTGCTTCCATTCAAAGAATTAGATAAAGACAAAAAAATTTATTGATTTGTTCAAGTTAAACGAATTAAAAAATGCTACAAGAATGAATCCTTGTAGCATTTATTATGACTATAATTTATAAACAATTACGTTTTGATCACTATTCTTTTTTACCTCCTTTAAGATGTTCTTGCAGTACCTTTAATTCATCCATTCGACCTTCTGATGCAAGACCTGCTTGTTCTGGCCATGTGGAAGGATCATGAATACGATATCTTGGACCTGCTTTATCTAAACATGCTTTGATTGCATCAACTGAAGTTTTGGAAAGTTGCTTAAATGTAGTTATACCGTCAGCTATTAATAATTCGGCAATCTTTGGTCCAATTCCTTCAATAAGCTTTAGATCATCGCCTTCAGAAGATTTTTTACTCTTAGCTGGCTTTTTAGAAACTGTATCAATTGCTTCTTCTGTATCCGCTACTTTTTCTGCAACTACTTTTTCAGTATTAGCTACTTTTTTTACTACAGTTTTTTCAGGAACAGATACTTTTTCTACTACTTGTTCTTCTACTACAGAAGCAGTTGTTATTGCTGGTGGAGTAAATATTGGCTCAGGTGTAGGTGTTGCGTCTTCTGATTTAGAACTAAGTTGATCCTTTAAAGCACTAAACCCTTCAATCTCACCGAGCGTAGTAACTTCCATTTTGGATTGTTGCTTATCAATACTCTTCTTAGTCTGTTGACGTTCTTCAACTTTTTCCTTCTTAATATTATCGTCAGCCTCTTTCTTTATATCTTCTAAATATCGAGTATGTGAAACTAGAATTTTCTTCTCATCACGATTAAATTCAATAACTTTTACAGTCAAAGTCTCTTCTAATGCTACATTCTGGTTATTCTCTTTCTTCATGTGTCTTAAAGGACCAAAAGCTTCCAATCCATAAGGAAGTTGAACAATAAATCCCTTATCATCTTTCTTTATTACTGTTGCAGTATGGTAAGAACCTTCAGGAAATACTGTTTCAAATGTATCCCAAGGATTTTCTTCAAGTTGTTTATGTCCTAGTGATAGCTTTCGATTCGGAAGATCAATATCTAAAATAATCACATCAATAGACTGTCCAACTTTTGTAAATTCTGAAGGATGGTTAAATCTTTTTGTCCAAGAAAGATCAGAAATATGAATCATTCCTCCAATTCCTTCACTTAATTCAACAAATACTCCATAGAGGGTTAAGTTCTTAACTATACCTGTATGCTTAGTACCTACTGAGAATTTACTTTGAACAGTTCCCCAAGGATCTTCAGTCAATAACTTAAGACTTAAGGACATTTTTCTTTCTGCTTTGTCAATAGTGACAACTTTAGCTTCTAATTCCTGTCCAAGGAAGAAAAACTCTTTAGCGTGTATAGGTTGATTATTCCAATTAATTTCTGAAACGTGAATTAATCCTTCGATGCCAGGTTGTATTTCTAAGAAAGCACCATAATCTTCAATATTAACAATTTTACCTTTTACAGTTGCACCTTCAACTAAATCTTCTGGTAATACTTCCCAAGGGTGCGGTTGTAATTGCTTTAATCCTAACGAAATTCTCTTTTTGTTCTCATCAAAATCAAGTACTACGACGTTGATTTTTTGATTTCTTTCTAAGACTTCTGAAGGATGTGTAATTCTACCCCAAGAAATATCTGTGATATACAAAAGTCCATCAACACCTCCTAGATCTAAGAATGCTCCAAAATCAGTAATATTCTTAATTACACCTTCAAGTACTTGACCTTTTTCAAGACCTTGAATGATCAACTCTCTTTGTTCCTGAAGATCACCTTCAATTAAGGCTTTGTGGGAAACTACTGCGTTCTTGATATTCTCATTGATTTTAACAACTTTGAATTCCATTACTTTTCCTACATATGCATCATAATCTATGATAGGTTTAATGTCAATTTGTGATCCAGGAAGAAAGGTTTCAAGTCCATTACAATCAACAATAAGGCCTCCTTTGGTTTTAGAAATAACATTTCCTTTAATGATCGTTCCGTTCTTATAGGAATCAACTAGATTTTCCCAAGCGCGAAGCAGCTTTGCTTTCTTACGTGAAAGTACCAAATGACCTTTTTCATCTTCAGTACGTTCAACATAAATTTCGATTTTATCACCAGGTTTTAAATCCTGATCTCTAAATTCAGAAGCGGGTATTAAGCCATCGGATTTATAGCGAATATCAAATATTACATCTCCACCAGAAATGCTGGCTACTATTCCCTCTATAATTTGTCCTTCAGATATTGAAGAAAGGGTAAGGTCATAGTCCTTGAGCATTTTCTCAACGACTTCAGGAGAATAATTAACTGTATTTTTTTTGGAGATACTCCAGTCGAACTCATCATGAGGACCTGAATAATCATCAGCTTCAACTAAAGATTCTAAAGCAACTTCTTCAACGAGGTCGTTTATTTTTATTTTGGTTTCAGCAGCAGGGTTATCTACAGAGGTCTTTATGGTATCATCAGAATCTATGTAAATAGGCAAACTGTCTTGCAGTTCATTTTTTTCGTCCAACATTTTGGATATTTTTAAAAGGTTAAGAAATAATTTTAGCGGCGCAAAGGTAAATTATCTAAAGGACTCGTAGCCATTTATTCGAATTATTTAAGAAGTGAATCCTAATAATATTTTGTATATATTTTATATAATATGTATTAAATACTACAAATCAGATACTTAAATTGATATTAAGGCACATTGCCTAAATTTTATGGTTTTTATTTTTTAAATATTCATTAAGACCTTCTAAATGAGAAATTAAGTTCAAACATTAAATTAGGTAGTAAACTAACACATATGAAAAAATTATATAAATTATTTTTATATTAATTATTTCTTGAATGTATCTTCGCACCGAAGTTTAAACCAAACTATTTATCAAGGCTGAATTTTACGCAAGAGGGAAAGTATTATTCAGTGGGGAGTATTTTGCTGTCCATGGTGCTAGAGTATTGGCACTTCCTACGAGACTTGGACAAAGAATGAAGATGCAAGAACTCAGTGGTAGTGAAGTATTATGGACGAGTTATGATCATAAAGGAAAAAAATGGTTTGATGCCGAAATAGATTTGATGGCATTTGATATGACCAGCACAACTGATGAAAACATCAGTAAATATCTTAAAAAAATTTTTAAAGCCTGCATTAATAATAATTCCGAGTTTCTATCTCACTGGAAAAAGTATAAGATTGAACATTATCTTGAATTTCCAAAAGAATGGGGTTTGGGTTCTTCGTCTACTCTAATTTACAATATGGCTTTGTGGGCAGATGTAAATCCTTACCATCTTTATTTTGATATTGAATCGGGTTCTGGTTATGACATTGCTTGTGCTGGAGCGGATGGACCTATTCTTTATTGTCATAAGAAAGATAGCTTATCCATTGATGATGTAGATTTTTTGCCAAGCTTTGCTAATAATCTATACTTTGTCCCACTTGGGAAAAAAGTTGATTCAAGGGAAGCCGTTAAAAAAGTACAAAATAATATACCGGATAAAGCAGTGATTAGAAAAATTTCAGAACTTTCTGAAAAAGTACTAGAGTTAAAAACTTTGAGTTCGTTCGATAGTTGGATACTTGAGCATGAAAAAATAGTCAGCGATTATATTAAGGAACCTTTGGCTAAAAAACTTTATTTTAGCGATTATTGGGGTGAAATAAAATCTTTAGGCGCTTGGCATGGAGATTTGATTTTAGCCACCAGTAATAAGAGTACTGAAGAGACGAATAATTACTTTATCGGTAAAGGTTACGAAAAACCTATTCCCTTTAAAGAACTAATCTTATAATTATTCAAAAATTGCTAAGAAATTCTTTTATCTTGCTGTATAATGAATCAATAAAAAAATGCTTACCAACTGGCACGAAGCAGAATTAATAGGACAAAAACAAGAAACAAAAGGAACAAATCGCTTTTGGTTTCGAGTGACCTCTTCAGAAATTATTGAATATCTAGCTGGTCAATTTTATACCTTCGACTTACCAATTGGTGAAAAGAGAGCTGAAAGATGGCGCTCTTATTCTATAGCTAATTATTGTGATCGATCCAACATATTCGAATTGTGTATTTCATATAAAAAAAACGGGCTAGCAAGTGAATATTTTTTTAATGAAATTAACAAAGGGGATGTCATTAAATTTAAAGGGCCCGAAGGAACATTTATTTTATCAAAAGAGGTTGCGAATCCACTCGTAATGCTTGCAACAGGAACAGGAATAGTACCTTTCAGATGTTTACTTCAACAGATCGAAAAAGAGAAAATAAGCGTGCCTAATCTACATTTAATTTATGGTGTTCGCAAAGAAAGTGATATATTATATTTTGAAGAATTAGAAGATTTTAGTCATTTTTTGGAAGGCCTAAAAATTAGTATTTGCTTGTCCAGAGAATCGAAACTTCCGAAGGCTAGAAATAATATAAGCTTTCATTCTGGTTATATTCATCCTATATATTTACAAGATGAAAAAAAACGAAATAAG
>JBDSHL010000479.1:0-1750 GCA_039918515.1 Saprospiraceae bacterium
CAGAAAAATGACATCCTAATCTTCCAATTCCATATCCTACCATTAAAGTTGGGGCACAAGCGTCAATCATATGCAAAGTATGTAATCCCTTCTTTACAAAATAACGATAGACCATTATAAATGCAAGGATTAAGCCTCCATATATAGTTAGTCCGCTTCCGGAAAAAAAAGAGTGAATGGGATCTCGTAAAAAATCTCCAAAATTCTCGAATACAGAAAAAAGTTTGGATCCCAATATTCCATAGGCCCCAGCCATTATCGTAATTGGAATCACTCTTTCTACTGGTCGAATAAAAACATCCGCACGACGTACATCCTTGCTTGTTTGTTTTTGCATTCTATTGAACCAATAAATTGCAGTTAATAATCCAACGATTAACCCTAATGTCCAGTTTCCTTCCAATGAAAAAATTGCAGAAGATGGATTTCTTTGAAAATCTTTATAATGGAACATGAGCAATCCTAACTTAAATGCAAATAAAAAATTGAAAAAACTCTGCAATAAAATTTCTAACCAATCAATTGGTTTATATACAATTACATTTTCTATCCGGCCCTTTATTTGGGAAAGTGCTTCTTTCCGTTTTAATTCAAAAATGAGTACAAAACCACTTGTAGCAATAGCAATTCCCAATAAAAGACCAAACGTCTTTACTAAAGAAAATCCATTATCTGGCGAAGTTCCAAACAATGCGTGAAGAATATAAGATAAATCGGGATACATATGGTGTCAATTCTAAAGGGCGAAGGTAGAAATTTAGTCCTAAAAATTAGCGAATAATTCAATTTATCCTTTACTTTGTTGTATGAAATGTATTTTATTATTTGTTCTCGTTTCTTGTACAGTCACTTTTGGTCAAAAATCTTGGAACATTATCGGCTCTATGGGCTTGATAGAACTTAGAACCGACAATCCAATTGTTAAGCAAAATGGCACTTTCATTAATGGTTGGAAAGTTGGCCTTAACTCAAGGATTTATCTTAACCGCTTATACTTGAATCCTGGTCTTGATTTTAGTTATATTGACCAAGAAGGTTCAAAGAATATTGAAATTTTTAAAAATTATCCTGCAAATAGTTCTTTCAATCTTCCATTGCTTGTTGGTTGCGACATCCTTAGGAATGATGAATTCAAACTGAGAGCATTTGCTGGCCCTAGTCTTTCTTACTTATTTAGAATCGATAAGAACAATTTTGGAAATAAGAAAAATACTTATCATCCATTAACTGTTGGAATAAATTTCGGATTAGGCGTAGATTTTTATCCTTTGGTTTTTGACTTTCAATATGAATTGGGACTTAATAATTATTACAAGGTCCCAGAATTCAAGGCAAATAAATATTTATTTACACTTGGATTCATTCTAGATAAATAATTTAATCAATAACTAGTGTAAAGACTTATTATAGTCCATTAATAAGATCAAGTCTGGAGTGTCGTTCACATAATTTATAATTGTCGTTGCATCGAGGTATTCGCCATCATAAAATGCTTGAATAATTGTACCTTTTTTTAAGGATTGAGATTTAATAAAATTTAAAGCTGAATGGAAATCTTTAAAGTTACCTATAAAATAATAATACTTTCCATTTCTTAATTCTACGAATTTCTTTTCTTCATCCCAAATAGTAATATCCTGACTAAGCATTTGAGTAGATTCACCAAGTAGTATTGAATAACTTATCCCTAGCCTCGATTGATGAAATTGATACAATGGATTTAATCTCAAATTTTCATTGAGTTTCAAAA
>JBDSHL010000480.1:0-7269 GCA_039918515.1 Saprospiraceae bacterium
CGAAACTTGTCAAGAGCCTGCGTCTAAAGTTAAACTAAAATTCAAGATTCACTTTTTGATTAATACATGGAAATGCTTAAGACCAAAGTGCAAGTAATTGAATTAAGGTCGTAGGCTAGAGGCCCAACGCAGTGAAACTCCCTTGCTTGACACGATTATGCTTTATTTTAAGAAAGACTGCAACACACATATTTACTTGTATTTTGAAATAAATCAATTACCTTTGATACTATCATATGATAGTATCAATATTAAAGTAAATGAATCCAACATATAAAATAACTGGAAAGATTCTAAAACTCGTCGCTTCGATTTCTGAGAAAATTGGAGAGGTAAATTCAGCACATTTACATAAACCACCGACAGAATTAAGAAAGAAAAACAGGATTAAATCAATTCACTCATCGCTCGAAATTGAAGGAAATACCTTGACCATTGAGCAAATAACTGCAATCCTTGAAAATAAAAGAGTAATTGGACCTAAAAAGGACATACTTGAAGTTAAAAATGCAATAGCTGTTTATGACTATCTTGACAAATTAAATCCGTATGAATTTGAATCATTCTGTGAAGCACACGGAATATTAATGAATGGACTGATTGAATCAGCTGGAAAACTCAGAAGCAAATCGGTTGGAATAGTTAAGGGCTCAGAAGTTGCTCACATTGCTCCACCAAGCGAACTACTTAAATCTTTAATGAATGACTTGTTTGACTATTTAAAAAAAGATGAAGACTTAGTTTTAATTAAAAGTTGCGTATTCCACTATGAAATTGAATTTATTCACCCATTCATCGATGGGAATGGTAGAATGGGGCGATTATGGCAAACGATGATATTAAAAGACTCTTATCCTGTTTTTGAATTTCTACCAATGGAAACTTTAATAAAAGAAAGACAGGAGCAATATTACGAATCACTTGGCAAGTCAGACAATACTGGAGAATCGACCGTATTTATTGAATTTATGCTCGAAATAATTCTTGAATCACTTGAGGAATTATTAAATATTCAGAATGTCAGTTTAACGAATCTTGACCGGATTAATTTATTCAAGTCAATTATTAAAAAAGACTACTTTACACGAAAAGAATATTTAATGAATTTTAGGGAAATTTCTTCAGCAACAGCAAGTAGAGATTTGAAATACGCTTTTGAGAATCGAATAGTTGAAAAAATTGGAGATAAAAATACAACGAGATATAAATACAAATAAAAAGGCAAAGCCAAACAATGTGTATAAGTAATGGCAGGGCTTGTAGCGAATTTTAGGTTTCTTCCTCGCATCAAATTCATTGTAATTTGATAGGAAAGTTCTCGGTTTGGCGTATGCGAAACTTGTCAAGAGCCTGCGTTTAAAGTTAAACTAAAATTCAAGATGCACGTTTTGAAATAAATATCGAAATGTTTAAGTTCATCCTCCAACGAATAAATTAAGGTATCAGTTTTATGCTAAAGCTGAACTAGCTTCACCTATTTACAAAATGAGAAGTAACTTTCTTTTTTTGACTAGGAAGTGTGAATTTGAACCTCGTCTCTCAAAGAATATTTGAACTAAATTTCAGGTAAAGTAGCTACTGTATAATAAGTATCACCCATTTTTGAAAAATAATGTTCTCAATTAGCGAACTTTAGCTTATATTTGCCTTGACATTTTAAAATGAATAGGATTATTGCGAAAAAGACTTTACGTGATTTTTGGGAAAAACATAAAGATTGTGAGGAATATTTAAGGACATGGTACAACACAGCAAAAAACTCTAATTGGAAATCTCCCGGCGACATCAAAAGGTCTTATTCTCATGCCAGTATTCTTGAAAAGAATCGAGTTGTTTTCAATATTAAAGGAAATTCCTATCGTTTAATTGTCAAATTTAATTATGAAAGGCAATGGGCTTTTATTCGCTTTATAGGATCCCATGCAGAGTATGATAAAATAAATGCTGAGACTATTTGAATTATGAACATAAGACCTTTAAAAACAGAATTAGACTACGAAAATGCCCTAAGAAGGTTAGAAGAAATCTTTGATGCACCAGTGAATTCAATGGAAGGTGACGAAGCTGAAGTACTTTCCATGTTGATTGATAATTATGAAAATATTCATCATCCGATTGAAGCTCCCGATCCGATTGAAGCCATTAAAATAAGAATGGAAGAAATGGATATAAAGCAAAGGGACTTAGTCGGAATTATTGGAGGAAAAAGTCAAGTTTCTGAGGTGCTAAACCGTAAAAAAAGGTTGACTGTTGAAATGATTCGAGTTCTCACTGAAAAATTAAACCTTTCAGCATCAATTTTGATTAAAAATTATAATTTGATAGAATAAAAAACGAGTGTTAACAGGATAGTTATATAACGTAGGTTTTTAGTTCTTGTAAGTTCTTTTTTTCTTCTAACTTTGAAAGCATGCAGACTCGTTTTGGCGTAGGCGAACCTTGTCAAGCTTTAGCATGAGCTTGCGTCTAAAGTTAAACTAAAATTCAAGATTCACGTTTTGATTAATACATGGGAATGTTAAAGAACAAAGTGTAAATAATTGAATTATGGTCGCAGGCTAGAGCCTACGCCCAACGCAGGGATTTAAATAATTGGAATACAAAGATGCATACAAATGTTGCACTAGGTACAAATAATTTTACAAAAAGAGATAATTTATTTATTTCATTCAAGTTAAGATAATAGAGAATGTACAAGTCTATAAAATATTTATTACTGTTTATTATACTATTTTATTTTGGTTGCAAACAATTTAAACAAGACAAAATTCCTTTTAGTCAATTTACAAGTTGTCTAGAAATGAAAGATACTTTGGAAACTGAAACAGCTTATGGCTGTAATCGCAATAAAATTTACGGAATAATTGATTCTAACTTATTTTTTAAATTATCAATACAAGAAATATATTTTTCAGAAGAGTGTAAGAGTTATAATGAATTAAGTAAAGAATTATCATTGCAGATTTATAAATTTCAAGAAGGTGAATGCAATGATAATTTTTTATTTTTAACTTCTGAATGCTTAGATATAAGTGTTAAGAGGCACCCTATTCCTAAATTATCAATAAATAATGTTTATAAGATAAATATTGCAATAAAAAAAGGTTTTAATAATGAAAATTCCATAGCAAATTTTTTCATTGATAATTTGAGCTTTACAATTAATACTAAAAGATATGAATTTACAAATCTTATTTTTTACCATATACTTTTAGATGGAAATATGCAAGGTTAGAATTTAATACCTCCGATCGTCACAGCTTGCAATTGTGATTCAATACCCCGTAGAATTTGTAATTCTAAAAACACTTCCTCGGTTAGGCGTAGGCGAAACTTGTCAAGAGCCTGCGTCTAAAGTTAAACTAAAATTCAAGATTCACGTTTTGATTAATACATGGAAATGTTTAAGACCAATATCCATTGAACCGAATTAAGGCGTTATATTCTTTCTTTAGAAACGATTGCTTCTGCCAATATAATAAAGCGGTAATCCTACCAAACAAATGCAAAGTCCAAATACAGATTGAATAATGTCACTCTGTCCGTTGAGATAATTGGTAATATCATTGTACAGGGTTATTACCAAATAACTAAAGCTGAAGATTATGAATATTACATTAGGAAGAGGATACAGCCATACCCTATAAGTTCTCCTAACATCTGGTAGATGAATTCTAAGAAGGATTACTCCCAGAGCACTCATGCCATAGAAAAACCATGTTACAAAAATGAGCATGTCTGTAAGCATATCAAAGGATCCACTCAATATTAATAATATGCTCCAGATAAGATTATAGATTAATGCGGTATAGGGAGTGTTGAATCGAGGATGTATTTTATTTGCACCAGAAAAAATTCTATTGTTTGTTCCTAATGCTAAGGTGACTCTTGCAGTGCTTAATACATTTGAATTGACTGTTCCTAAGGTGGAAAGTACAATGATTAAAGTTATAATGATTGCTCCTGCGCCACCAAAAATTTTAATAGAAGCATCCGTTGCAATAAATTCGGAACTTGACATGTCTTTTATCCCAAGGAGATAAATAAAAGCGACATTAACCAAGATGTAAGTTATCATGCATATAGCAATTCCAAGTATGAGGCTTCTCGGTATGTTTTTTTGAGGATCTTTGATTTCACCTCCTACAAAACTCAAATTATTCCATCCATCAAAAGCCCAGAACGCACCAGTAAGAGCCATCATAAATGTTGTAAGATGAAATTTTGATAAAATAGAAGATTCAGAAAAATGGGATAATTCTCCTGAACGACTAACAAAAGATCCCAGGACAATAATCAGAATGGCAATGATCTTGAAAGCAGAAAGTATGTTCTGAATTCTAACAGATTCTTTGGTGCTTCTGATATTTAACCAACTTATGATAATCAATACAAGTATGGTAAGAAGTTTCAAATAAAAGTGTTCTAGTAATACAATATTGCCTATTGCTGGTATATGAATTTTAGATTGTTGAATAAGTATATGATCTAGTTCTGGCAGTTTAAATAAGAAATTTAAATATTGAGAACACACATAAGCAATTGACGCATTCCCGGCGGTATTGAATACCGAGAAACTCGCCCATCCATAAATAAATGAAAAAGCCCTACCATACATTTTTTCAAAAAAAACATACTGTCCACCTGTCTCTGGATACATGCAAGCTGCTTCAGCATTGCTTAAGGCTCCACACATGGTAATGATTCCTGCGACGAGCCAGACCGATATAAGAATCCAAGGTGATTGAAGCTGTGCAGCCATAGTGGAAGGCTTCATAAATATGCCAGACCCTATTACACTTCCTATTACAAGGGCAAGTGTTTCTTTGAAACCCAATATTCGCTGCAATCCAGTTGAAGACATAAGTTAAATGTCAAACAAGATAAAGCAACAAACCTAATTCATTTAAAAATTAAATTTTTACTTATCCGATGGAGTCATCAATTTGAAGAACTGATCCAGTTTAGGTAAGATTATTATTTCAGTTCTGCGATTGATTCTTCTACCTTGATCTGTATCATTACTTGTTTTAGGTGAATATTCTGATCTTCCTCCTGCTGTAATTCTTGAAGGGTCAACATTGTATTTCCTTTGAAGTAATCTTGCGATCGAATTTGCACGTTTCGTGCTTAAATCCCAATTGTCGGCCACACAGTCTGTGTTGATGGGTACATTATCTGTATGCCCTTCTATTAGAATATCAATATCAGTTTGTTCATTTAGAATTTTTGCAATTTTCTCAAGTGTAGAACCAGCTTGTTCATTGATCACGGAGCTTGCTGATTTAAATAACATTTTATCTGAAAGACTAATATAAACTACGCCTTTTTTAACTTCAATGGTTACATCGTCTGAAGGGGTATCCCCTAAGGATTTTTTTAAATTCAGAACTAAGGCAAGATTAAGTGAATCTTTTTTATTGACAGCTTTAGTAAGATCTTTGATGTAATTGTCTTTCTCATTCATCACTTCGAGTGATTTCTTAATACTTTCTGCGCCTGCTTTACTAACGATGCTTAAATCAGATAATCTATCGAGAAGATTATTATTGTTCCTTTTTAAAAAATCTACTTGATCTTCCAATGTCTTGATCTTCTCATTGCGATTAGAGACGCCATTTTCTATTTCACTAATTTTTGATTTGTACTGAGTTACAAGTTCATCTTTTGAATTAAGACATGAAGACAGATCGTCTTTACATTTGTTTACTGAAGTTCTAAGACTTTCGTTCTCAGCTTGAGACATCTTATATTTTTTAGAACTAACACAAGAAGTTAAAGCTATGGTGATAGTAATAAGATAAAAAGATTTATTCATAAGAAAAGATTTTCAATTTGATACTACAAAATACGGAATTATTTAACGCATTCATGGTCTCAAGAACAATGATTAGACAATAGTTAACTTATCAAAAACGTCTAAATCATCATTAAGTTGGCATCGAACTGATTTTATGTAAAATAAATGTATTCTAAGCAATTATGGTCTAATTTGATTAAATATTTAAACAAATGTGCTTCAAAAACCTTTATTTATGAATTATTTTAGTGATATTTGTTAAATATGGAACTTAAGCCACTTAATGTCTTCGGAAAGCCCATCGAAGCTTGTAGCCTTGAACCACTGACTGGTTTCTATAGAGATGGTTGTTGTCGTACAGGTATTGATGATCTTGGGATGCACACCGTTTGTATAGTTGCCACCAAAGAGTTTTTGGAATTCTCCTCCAGATCAGGAAATGATATCAGTACACCAAGACCAGAATTTATGTTTGCTGGTGTGAAACCTGGAGATCGATGGTGCCTCTGTGCATTGCGATGGGTAGAAGCTTATAAAGCTGGTCATGCTCCAATGTTGGTCTTGGAGGCAACCAATCAAGAATTATTAAAAACGATTTCTTTTGAAGTATTGCTAGATTATAAATATACAATGGAAGTTTAAAGATTTACTCTTTATCATCATTTGAAAAATACTTTTTAAGTATTTCATTTGCCCAATCTTTTCTTAGTTTGGGATGGGTGAATTTCAATTTGATTCCTCATAGTTATCTTCACTAATATTATTTCAATCCGCATCGTTTATTGGCAGGTCAATGACCAATTCACGACCTTAACAAAACCCTATTCGTTATACACTCTATAAATAGAGTTCTTCATATAACTTAAAAGTTTCCTTTATTAATTTCTGACTTTTGCGTATATTTGCTTTTAGAAAATTGAAAGTTTCAGAATGACAGAAATAGATGCAGATGCGACATTAATGGATGGTTATTTTAAGCTATTGGATAATTTAAGTCCGGGCAATAAGCTTGACCTTATTTCAAAACTCAGTAATTCTGTTAAGACAGATATTACGGATAGGAAGAAATCTTTCTATAAAGCATTTGGTGCATGGGACTCCAAGATATCAAGTGAAGAGATTATATCAATGATTCGCGACAGTAGGACATTTAACCGAATAGAGGATGAGCTTTGAAAAAATATTTGATTGACACCAACATTTGTATTTTTTACATGAAAGGCGAATTCGACCTCAAGAGAAAATTTGAAAAAATAGATCAAGATATTTGTTTCATTTCTGAGATTACATTAGCAGAATTAAAATTTGGCGTTGAGAATAGTGAGAAAAGAGAAAAGCATCAAAAGACATTGGATAATTTATTGACTGGTGTTAAGATAGTTCCAATTTTTCATCCTCTTGATTTATATGCTAAAGAAAAATCAAGACTTAGAAAGGCTGAGACTAAATTAGACGAGTTTGACCTATTG
>JBDSHL010000481.1:0-5717 GCA_039918515.1 Saprospiraceae bacterium
TGACTCGTGTCCCACTTCGAGCGATTACGAGTGGGATTTGTGTGGCATGGATGGGCAAAAAGGAATTCAAAAAGCTTCTAATAAATGTGTCGCATAACCATGTCAATAAAATTATAAATAATGAAAATGAGTCGAGCACAATTCAATAATATCATTATTTACTGTAACTATTCAGCCATTGAATGTTTTTGTCATGATTTTTACAAAAATCGCAAAAATGTATGCCAAAAACTATCCCTTTTACTACTAATACGATGGATTTCATCCATCTCTAAAAATATTTTACTCCTCTGTAGTATTTTTTAATACTGGCTGAATAGTTACTAATTACTTTAACAAACTCACGTTTCCTTTCTTTGAATACTTTTTTCCACCGATGCATTCTACTTCTAGATAATATCCGAAAACATCAGGCCCCAACACTTCATTTTTATAACTCCCATCCCATCCTTTATTTAAGTCAAAACTTTCGAATACTTCTTCGCCCCATCGATTATAGATGATCAAATGAATTTTGGTAAGATTGATTCCTCGAACATAAAAAATGTCGTTATGCTTATCCCCGTTTGGAGAAAAAGCATTCGGAATATAAAAAGTAGTTGAATCACAATTAGGAAATAAAACACTCACAGTGACCACTAGACTTCTTGTACAACCTATACTATCGGTAATATCAACGGTATACTTTGTAGTTCTATCAGGAGTCGAAATTACATCCGAGCAGTCTACACAATCTAAGAAATCCGAAGGCGACCATTTATATTGATATCCTTTACTAACATGCAATTCTGCTTTATCTCCATACATTATAGTGGTATCATTTGAAATAAAAAGTGTATCCAAATTTTTAGAAACTTTTAAACAAAAAGTATCCGTAGACATACAATTATTCTCATCCCAAAAATCTAAAAGGATCATACTGTCCTTGGAAATAATCAATGATTGAGTGTACGAAGTTATTGGATTACTAAATAATCCCCTCCAAGCGAAATTACTGCGTGTTCCTGCATTGATTGTTATTGCTTTATTTGGGCAAGTTAACAGAATCTTTTTCAATGGTAATGGAAGCGGATGGATGAAGAAAGAAAAATGAATCCTTCTAACACACCCTTCTTTGGTCAATTCTTCTAATACAAATTCTTGTACTTTATTGATTGAATTGGAATCGTTGAATTGGATCGCATTTTTCGAACAAGAATCACAAGGAACATTGTTGCCTATCCAATGATATTTATAATCTGAATTTTGCTCAACGCCAATAATCAATTGAGAATGAAAGCATACACTGTCTAGATTAAAATCTTCTAAAGTGTCTTTCAGTCGATAATAAATAGTATCAATAGAACACATGCAAGACTTATTCACAGTTGTACTGATAAAAGCACAACCCTCTAAATTCCTAATATCCAAGTCTGAATTTAAAGTATAAGTTCCATTGGAAGATAAGTCTCTGTACTTAATTTCAAATACCTTTATCAATTTATCTTTGGAGTCCAATTGACCGGTCTTATCAAAGTCATAATATAGGGCAATGCAAAAGCTACTGTCTGTATGATTCTCAATCCCAGAAATGTTGTATTTCAATTCATACTTGATTTTATTTAAAGTTGACTTGATTTGAAATTCATTTAAATTGATCATAGGAAAACTCCTGTTTATGTTTAATTTACTAGATGCCCTATTCACTAGAACAACACAATTATGTTGTAAGGTCTGGCAAAAAGCATTCTGAATCTGGTAAATCTGAATCGGAATAAGAGTATTGTCACAACCCAATTGAGAAAAATTCCTTATTCTAAATGAAAAACGAATTGGATCACCTGGTTTAACAATAATTGGAAATCCAAATAACAATAGTGTCCCATTGCTGGTAATTCTTTGAATTGGCACTTGAAAGGTGGTATTGCTAATAACCACAAAACTCCCCGTTACATAATTTAAACCTATCGGAATCAAAATACTTATGGTATCATCCGAAGAAGGCGAATCTGAAGCAAAAATATTAACATTGAATGTAAATTCATCATTGCAAATATTTGTAGAATCCTTATTAAAATCTAAAGAAAGTGTAGATGGAGTATTTACCCCTTTAATACGAATAGCCTTGCTGGCCTTACTTATTGAATTCGACATTACTCCACAATTATTTTCTCCCATCAATTCAAAATTAAAATAACCGTTCACACTGGATTGACATTCTGTTATGGCTTTCAATTTAATTTTTAATCCATTATTAGGGATATCCTCAACACCAGAAAGTCCTCGACTTTTCAATATTGGAATAATGTCTTCCAATTTCCAGCGATAAGTATTTCCTCCTAGCCAAGTAGGCAATGGTAGACTTTGAAAAGCGGCATTGGAAGGATAAGCTATCTTTAAAGACGATGGTACAAGCTTTATATTCTGGGGAATCTCTATATCCAAAACAGGATTATAGGCTGCTCCTTTTGCCGCGTTATAAATCTCTATAGAAATTTCTGGTAAAGTATCACACAAATTAGATAGAATATCATCCTGCATGACATCCAATTCAAATTCCGGCAATTCACTCAATACTGGAATTCGAAATATACTGATCGCACATGTATCCGATTCGGGTTTAAACTCTCCACAATGCCAGAATGAATTTATTAAAATAGTATCTACATCACAACTTCTGTTAATTGCACAAAAATTTAAAACATACTTCATTGAAGGATCTATTGGACCAATGATGAAGCTGGAGGAATCTGGATGCTTAATTTGTAGCGCTGAATTTTTTGATTTTATTTGAAATCCATCAATCAATCCTTTCACTGATCTACACTTAAAGGTGAAGTAACCAGGTTGTTTTACATTTCCAATATTGGCATCCCAAGTCAACAATTTAGAAGATGATACGATGGTCTTATTAATAAAGTTAATTTCTTGATTTCCGTTATAACTTTTAATTTGTATAAGTCGAGAAAAGGTATATTCATCCAATAAATTAATATAGTCAGGATCAATATGAAACTTAGCGTCAAAATCCTTACTAACTTTGAGGACAATCGTTGCAGTATGAATATTATTTCCAATAGAAGCACAATCTTCAACTGAACCAAATCCTTGAATTTCTATTGTGTGTGATTCATCAAATTTCAAATTAATAAGATCTGCTGGATCAATTTTCCAGCCATTGCTAAATTTTGGTATAAACACAATACTTTTAATGGGTATAAGAATAGTGTTCTCGGTATAGAAAAAATTCATCTTTATACTGTCCATCTTTACAAAAGTAGATGTAATGAAATTCAATTCTGAAATATAGGAGAGTGATCTGAATTCATAAGGGAAGAAATTATCGAGGTTCCTACTTCCTTGAACCGTTACTTTGGGTAAGATAAAATTTTTATTGCAAAAATTAGCTTCCCCAGAGCCAACTTCAATTTTATGTGAATTAGTAGTTTGAATAAAAATCTGCTTTTCGTTGCCACAATTAAAGGGCTGAAGAAAATGTCCTTGTCTGTCGAACAAAAAAGCAAAATAAGTGAATTCAAGATTCACTATTCTATCGTTCACTGTATTCGTAGCTCGTTCATAAAATCTAATAAAAATACTATCTCCTTCTTCAAATCTGAAATTAGATGGAATGGAAGGATTGGATAATCGCAATAACTCAGGAGTGATTGATATTTGTTCCCCAACACCTAAAGAGGACATAACTAGTTTTGATTCTCCACATACTAATGTAGGTGGTGTTATTATAAAATGTTCCGGAGGTATTGTATCCAAATAATATTTGTGTTCATTTACGTCATAATATTGAATAATTGCTCTTGCATTATCAATCAGAATTTCATTGGCAACTAGAAATACAATAGAATCAAATGTATGACCTTTATCATCAACAATAATTTTTGCTTCAATTTCATGTAACAGGGTATCTCCTGTGATAAATTTATGGTCTGAAATTTTCTGGGTGTCAAGTACTCCAGCTTCTTTAAAACGGTCATTATCTGAATCTCTTTCTCCAAGACTTACTCTTTTTGAATTAACCTTGTAAGAAAGATATCCAGGTATGATTAATTCAGCATTGGTCAGACTATCACAAAGAATAGTTAGCTTTTTACCACTTAAAGAAATGCTTCCACAATCTCCTTCATCATTAGGGCAAGATAATTGAGCATAGGTACATATTTTAGCTTCTATACTTTTTGTAACCTGACTTCCAAATGGACATGAACTAATTAAATCAAGAATCTCTCCTACTTTAAAATTCTTGGCACATGAGTCAGAACAGTTTGCAATAAGCTTAACATTCAATGAAAGCTGGTTTGTACTAAAAGGAGCCCGATATTCCAATTCTACCAATGTCGCAGTTCCTGTTTTTCGAATATTCTTTACTGTAGGTTGTTTTCCATCAAATACAAATTGACTATCTTTCAGAAATAGAGGGCAAGGAAGAAGCAACGATATAAATAATTTTTCATTTGTAGGATTCTTACTAAAAATTATATCATTGACTAAGGTGTATTCATTTTTATCAATAATAGTTGAAATATTGTTAACAAAATTAGAAACTAAATAAACAATCGGAAGAGATATTTTTGGCATTACTACTGGAATAAATTCTTTTTTTCTCTTGCTATTTTCGGAACATTTGGTATAATAATTATAAGAATAATACCAGTTGAGTTGTTTTGTATAATCAATTGAATTCAAGCAAGCAAACCATTTAAACTTAATCTTTACTTCTTGATTAATACCAATCTCCTTGAAGCAAATTCTAACTTTACTGTACAATGAATCCACTTGATTGGTATTGCAATTAACTATCCTATCTTCATATAAGATGGTATCGACATTTGTGCTGTCACTAATTGTAATGCTATTCATCCGAATCCCCAATGGTTGTGTAGCATTAGGCAAATAACTCAATAAATCAATACAGACACTGTCTGCGATTCCACTTCCAATATTTTTTATTACGAGTTCCTGTGTTGCTCCTTCTCTTGAACAGATACAGGATGGAGACTTTGGAGTGCTGGTGAAATTAAGATTCGCACTCACAGGATTTTTTGTAAATTGAATCGTTGCAGATTCGATGGCTTCCTGACAAAATTCATTTCCGCATCCCCAGCGTGCAGAAAAAATACTAACAATACTATAAGCACCACAACCTAAAGCCTCTATTTCTTCTTCAAGAAATATCATTTCATCTCTATCGAAGATGCTATCCTTATTTCCTATTTTTACAAAATCTTTGGGACCGAATTGCAAAACGAGTGTTGTATCTGATGTTTCAATAAGTTTACCTAGAATTGTACTTATTTTAGCCTTCCCATGTGTATCGCTGAAGGTGAAAGTCTTACAAGAACCTAATCTTGTATTGGTGATCTTGATGGTTCTTTTGTCACTTGCCCCGATCGGAATAACTTGATCCGGGACATCGGTGATGACTAGAAAGGGACTTATTATGGGATATGGGGGAGAACTGATAAAGGAATCAATTTTATTTGAATATTCTAAATAAAACCTGTTTTCGAATTTCTCAGCATTATTCGCCTTAGAAAAGGCCTCACATCCACATTCAATTTTCAAACTGCCCTTAAGTAATTGTGCAGCATTAACAGCATTCACTATAAAAATTGGTCTTGTTAAATTTGCTATGTTAAGTTCCGAAACTCCTTGTATAGAACCTGGTTTATAAGTAACTCCAGCAGGCAATTGAATCGTAATCTTAACATTAGAAATGT
>JBDSHL010000482.1:0-6780 GCA_039918515.1 Saprospiraceae bacterium
GCTTTAACAAGACAGCTACTAACCAAGGTAATCTTCACATTACCTTACTTCAAGAGGATCTTAAACCTCAAATAGCTAAAGAATTAGAAAAAATTCGGAAAAATGCCAAAATTAAAGGCTTTAGACCAGGTGCAGTGCCTACTTCAATGCTTCAGAAATTATACGGTGAAGGCATAAAGGCCGAAGTGATGAATAATCTGATCAATCAAGCAATTGCTGATTATCAGAAAGACAATGAATTAAGTTTTCTTGGTGACCTGCTTCCAATAAGTGAGCCAATGTCTGAATCAAACTTAAATCAAGATCAATTTGAATTCATTTATGAGGTTGGGATTACTCCTCATTTGGATATTCAATCTTTCATTAATCATTGCAAACTTATTAAATATAAGTTGAATTTTAGTTCAAGCATTATAGATGCTGAACTGGATGCTTTCTTAAAGCACTACAATGACCTCAAAGACGTTGAAGAAGAGATTATTTCAAATGACTTAGTCGTACTTAAAATAAAGGAATTAGAGAATGGGCAAGAAAAACCAGAAGGTATTGTTTCCGAATTTACAATCTTAGTTGATCAAAATCTTACTGAAGAACTCTATAATAAAGTTGTTCAAAAAAAGATTGGAGATCTATTCGAATTCAATATTCAGCAAGTTGAAAAGAATCAAGATGAAAAGTCCATTAGAAAATATTTTCTTAAACTAGAAGATAGTGATGAACGAATTTTTGGAAATGAATTCATCGGAGAAATTGTCAAAGTAAGTAGAAAATACAAACCGGAATTGAATGATGAGCTTTATCAAAGAGCCTTTGGACCAGATACTCAAGTTAAATCAGAGGAAGACCTTAGAAATAAATTAACCGAAGATTTAGATCAATTTTATAATGAAGAAACAGAGCGATTCGTTGAATTAGAATTAAGTAAGAAGATTGCACATTATCCTGATTTATTATATCCAGATGCTTTTCTAAAAAATTGGTTAGGATCTTCCTTTGAAGAATGGAAAAATAAATCACAGCACGACTTTGATCATGATTTAATTCATTTCAAAGAAGGATTAAATTGGCAAATTTTCAAAAAAGCTATACTTCAGAAAGAACCATTGAGTGTAGATGTAGGAGACATGCGCAATTTAATTATTTCAAAATATAGAGCACAGATTCCAGGTTTAAATTTCAGTGAAGATCAATGGAATCAAGTGGCCATGAATGTCATGAAAGATAAAGAGAAATCTCAGGAATTTTATCAGGAAGCACAGAACTTGAAAATGTTGTCTTGGTTAAAAGGACAAATAACCCAAGACGAACAAGAAATAAGTCTTGAAGATTTTAAGGAAAAAGTTAAAGAATTGAATAAGCATCATCATGAACATAAGGAGCATGATCATATTGGACATGATCACGAAGAACAATCTTATAAAGAGCATGCTCACGAAGAAAGTCATTCTGCACATTAATTTTAAAAAAAAATAGAAATAGAAATAGATTAAACAATATATTATGTACAATCAAGAAGAATTTAAAAAATACGCTGTCCAACACATGGGAATGTCCTCCATGCATTTAGAGAAATATATGAAGGATGCTCGTCCTAATATTACAGGATTCACTCCTACAGTCATTGAAGAAAGACAGATGAACGTCGTAGGAATGGATGTCTTTTCCAGACTAATGATGGATAGGATTATTTTTATGGGAGTACCCGTCAATGATTATGTTGCAAACGTGATCCAAGCACAATTGCTTTTCCTAGATTCGGTAGACGCTCGTAGAGATATTCAAATGTATATCAATAGTCCTGGAGGATCTGTAATAGATGGTCTAGGAATTTATGATACGATGCAATATGTTAAGCCAGATATTGCAACCATTTGTACAGGATTAGCAGCATCCATGGGAGCTGTACTTCTCTGTGCTGGAACCAAAGGCAAAAGAACTTGTTTAAAGCATAGTAGAATTATGATACATCAACCATCAGGTGGAATGCAAGGACAATTCAAAGATATGGAGATCTCTTACAATTTGATTAAATCCATGAAACGAGAATTGTATGAAATCATGGCGGAACATACAGGTAAAGATGTTGATAAAATAGAATCCGATTGTGATCGTGACAATTGGATGAGTGCGCATGAAGCTAAAGAATATGGAATCATTGATGAAGTATTAATTAAAGGAAATAAATAAAATTGGCAAGAAAAACTAAAGATCCTGGAATAATATGTTCTTTCTGTGGAAAGGAAAGAAAGGAGGTGCTTGTTATGGTTCAAGGAGTCGACGTGGCCATATGTGATCAATGTGCAGAACAAGCCAACTTAATTGTACACGATGAAATTGGCAATCAAAAGTCAAATAGCAAATCAAAAAAATTCAAACTTTCTCCAACAATTACACCCATAAGAATTAAGGAATTTCTTGACTTATATGTTATCGGACAAGATGATGCTAAAAAAATTCTTTCCATTGCTGTCTACAATCACTATAAAAGATTAAGTCAAAATGTAGTAGACGATATTGAAATAGAAAAATCTAATGTCCTTTTTATTGGCCCAACAGGAACTGGCAAAACATTGATGGCTAAATCCTTGGCCAAAATGCTTGATGTTCCCTTTGCAATTGTTGACGCCACATCGTTCACTGAAGCAGGATATGTAGGAGAAGATGTTGAAGGGATGTTGAGTAGATTATTACAATCCTGTAACTATAATGTAGAAGCTGCAGAAATTGGAATTATTTACATTGATGAAATTGATAAAATCGCCCGTAAAAGTGATAACCCGTCAATCACGCGTGATGTCTCTGGTGAAGGAGTTCAACAGGGAATGTTAAAAATGTTGGAAGGCGCAGAAGTTAATGTTCCCCCTGCGGGTGGAAGAAAGCACCCAGAACAAAGTTTTATTAAAGTAAATACCAAAGACATACTTTTTATTTGTGGTGGTGCTTTTGATGGATTAGAAAAAATAATAGCGAGACGACTTAACACTAATGTGATAGGTTATAGTCAAAGCAAAGATAAAAAAGTAGATAAAGAGAATACTCTTGCCAATGTAAATCATCAGGATGTAAAAAAATTTGGTATAATACCTGAACTTCTCGGAAGATTACCAGTACTTGCTTACTTAAATGAATTAGATAGAACAGCATTGACTGAAATTCTTACCAAACCAAAAAATGCGATTTTGAAACAATTTGCAAAACTACTTGCACTAGATAATATAGAATTGAGCTTCACAACTTCGGCCATTGAATCTATAGCAGATGCAGCTCTAGAAAGCAAACTTGGCGCAAGGGGATTAAGAGGTATTTGTGAAGCCGTATTGAGAGACCTTATGTTTAATGTTAAAACAGAGAATAAGGCCAAACAAATTATTATTGACAGTGACTACGTCAAGACTCAACTTATTCTTTACAATTTTAATAAAATAGCTCAGTAGTTCATTTTAAATATTTTACATATTAATTATTAATTTAATATGTAAATAATATTTCTCATTTAACATATTATAAAAATTTCTTCCCTATTCTTGATTCTATGGTGTAAATTGCAGCTTTAATTTTTCAAACAAAAATAATTTTATTATGAATGCAATTACAAGTTTAGGCAAATACTTTTTTGCCATTCCGATGTTGGTTTTCGGAGTTTTTCATTTCATGTATGCAGAAGGTATGGCTGTGATGGCTCCATTTGGTGGAACAACAATAGTCTATGTTACTGGTGCTTGTTTAATTCTTTTCGCCATTAGCGTATTCTTAGGCAAATATGACAAGTTAGCTGCCATTTTACTATTTGTGTTTTTATTAGCCTGTGCATTAATGTTACATTTGAAATCTTTTATGGCGAGTGAGCAACCAGGTACATATATGTTTCTAAAAGATATCGCATTGTCTGGAGCTGCTTTAATGTATGCACATTCTTCCGCTAGGGATAATTCTGTTGTAGGGTAAAATACTTATCATTATGAATAGTTAAAGGGCAAGAAATTATCTTGCCCTTTTTTTCTTTAAAGCCAGATGGATGAGACTTGCAATTGAACTTTGTTATGATGGAAGCAATTATTATGGTTGGCAGATTCAACTGAACCAAATTACCATTCAAGAAGTCCTAATAGAAAAAATTAATCAATTATGCAATCGCCACATTGATATCGTTGGATGTGGCAGAACAGATACAGGAGTGCATGCTAATCAATATTTCATTCATCTAGATGCAGAAGATTCTGATCTAAATAATCTAACCCTTTACAAACTCAATGCTGTACTTCCATTTGATATTTCCATTTTAAATATTTATCAAGTATCTGATCATTTTTCTGCTAGACATGATGCCTATTATAGAAAATACATTTATCGAATACATAATAATAAGAATCCGTTTAATAGATCCTATAGTTTCTATTATTATTCTATAGAAAGTGAATCGTTAATAAAATTAAATCAAATTGCTCAACTTCTTGGAAGTACCAAAAATTTCAATGCTTTCTGCAAATCCAAATCCGGTTTAGAGAATTTTGAATGCACCATTTATGAATCGCAATGGAAACAAATTTCAGAGCATGAATTTGAATTTCACATTGCAGCTAATAGGTTTGTGAGAGGAATGGTAAGATTGTGTGTCGGAGCTTGCCTTTCTTATGCCGCAGGAAATATAGGACTAGAGGAAATTGAACTAGCCATTTCGTCTCAAGTACAATTGGATAAAAGCTGGAGTGTTCCAGCTCACGGATTAACTTTGGTTGAAGTGCGATATCCTGAAACAGTTGTCTTTAAAAAAATGTAAAATAATGTAATCCCAACTGTTAATTATCAAAATATTCTCTCGCATGTCGATTGATACTCTTCTTCATGTGCGTAGCATCACTAAGATTATCTCCATCGAATTCCTCTTTAACCTTCCTATATAATTCTATCTCCCATTTATTATTAAATCTTCCCCCATAACAGTTGGTGTGAAGTAATATGTAATTAGCTCCAGCTAAATCCGGATTATAAAATAAAAATTTTACATTCGTTTGTCCAGTTGCAAGTTTGTCGTATTTCCAGATTTCATATGGGAAGGCTCCATTGTCATTGTCATCTTTTATTACTTCAAGCGGTGCACCGTACTTAAGGAATGTTATACCTCGATCTGACTCAAAACCGTACCCCATTCCCGAAACAAAATTACGATCTGCATAAATTACATTTTTCATAAAATTTTGAAAATAAGCCACACATTTATCTCCATAGATGTCTGACCAGAATTTATACAAGAACATCCTTTGTTCAATCAACCGATCCTCACGATCCAATTCACTAAGTACATCCCTATCTGTACTTGGTAATATTGCATTTAGCGCTTTTAGGTAATAATGAATGGAATCACTTTTCAATTTACTAAAAAACGCCTCATCCGTTCTATTGGCATAATCGATTCTCAATAATCTATCCCAGAATGGATTTAATCTATCGAACTCTACATGCTTGCTATCTACTACATTTCCTTTATTATTTAACACTGAGACCATAAGTTTATAATGTCCACTTGGAAGTGCACTAATATCTTTGTGGTACAAAACAATACCTAGGTCAGATTTATTCTTGGACTTAAACCATTCTGTTGTTTTTGTAAAACTGAGACTATCTTGTTGGTATAACTCATACTTTAGAATATATCTTTGATCTACATATTTATTCAAATTATTTACTTCAATATAAGAAATTAAGATATTTTGATTTTTGTCTAATAATTGATAGGCTAGAGGTTCATATATAAATCCATTCTTAAACATGTTGGAATGTGTTTCATTAGTGCTTGTACATTTACCAAATAATTGAATATCTGAAATATAAATTTGCTGAGGAATTTCAGATACTTCTAGGGAATTGATCAGACTTATTTCGTTAGAAGTATTTCTAGCATCTTGAAGTTGTGACTCAATCTCATAAGTTCCAGGTCCAACCTTCCAACGCAAGTTGTGAAGCATGGCCTGACTTATTTTTGCATTGGGACTAGTAAGCATAAATTTTTCAACTTTAACAATTTGCTTGTCCTTTTTAAGAAGTACTGTAAGGCTAACCTTAAAGTTATAACTGCTGTCCTGATTGTACGATTTAACTAAATTAGTAGTTGGAATGAAGTAAACCACTTCCACGTACTGATAGGAATCTTGAGTGAAAACATAGGACTTAATGTCTGCATTAATCGCTGATAAAACATTAATATTAAATATCAAGCCAATGCAAATTAATCCAAAGTTCTTCATTTTTACTCTTTTTTAAGTGTGAACCGAAATGAGACATTATCAATAATAGTCACGAGACTTAAGGTCTGATCCTGATTCTTTGTAACATGATAACGAACTTCAGTAGGAATTCGCTGCACGATATCCATCTTTTCTATTGTAAAAGGAGTAGTTCCAATTTCACCAAATATATTGGTAGTTATAGAAGTATCTGAGAATTCATAGTAAGCGCCTGACAGTGTTTGTGTTTTCTTATCATTTCTAAAGGCCTCTGTCATATTCCATTTGCCTTTGAGCTCTGAATAGGTAAGTTTGGCTTCTTTTTTGCAAGAAATCAAGGAGGAAAGGAATATTAAGATTAAAAAGTTCTTCATTATAAAAAGATCTGAAAATCAAAGATATTGATTATTCCAATACTTGTTTTTGAAAAAAATGGAAAATACACCAAGTCCTTGCATACTAATTACTGGAATTTCTAGTGGTATAGGGTTATTTTTAGCCAAAAACCTATCTAAAACCTATCCCATTATTGGCACTGTACGTAAGGAATACCAGAAAT
>JBDSHL010000483.1:0-2864 GCA_039918515.1 Saprospiraceae bacterium
GGAGAAGTTCAGGAAATGATTGACATCTGTGATTTTGCAGTTGGAATGAGTAGACAATTATATGGACTTACCATGCATTCTGAAAGACCACAACACAGAATGTATGAACAATGGCATCCTCTTGGAATTGTAGGAGTTATTTCTGCATTTAATTTTCCTGTAGCAGTTTGGTCATGGAATGCGGCATTGGCATGGATTTGTGGAAATGTGGTTATCTGGAAACCTTCAGAAAAGACTCCACTTTGTGCAATTGCGGTTCAAAAAATAGTTGCAAAAGTTCTAGCGAATAATCAATTGCCAGAGGGAATTAGTAGTATAATAAATGGCAATTATGAAGTTGGATCGTGGTTAACGAACGATAAAAGAATTCCATTAATATCTGCAACTGGTTCAACTAAAATGGGAAAAATAGTTGGTGCTACTATTGCACAAAGGTTTGGTAAAAGTATTCTAGAATTAGGAGGTAACAATGCAGTTATTATTACCCCTTCTAGTGACCTAAAAAAAGTTTTACCTGCTTTAGTTTTTGGAGCTATAGGAACTGCTGGACAAAGATGTACCAGTACAAGAAGATTGATTATTCATAAATCCATATATGCAACTTTCAAATCGGCGCTCATAAAAGCCTACAAACAATTATCTATAGGCAATCCACTGGATGAAAAAAATCATCTGGGTCCATTGATTGATAAAATTGCAGTTAAAAATTATATGGATGCAATTGTAAAGATTAAAAAACAAGGTGGTAAGATGCTTGTTGAAGGAAAAATTCTTTCTGGAAGACAATACGAAAGTGGATGTTACGTAAGACCATGCATTGCCGAAGTAAATAAAAAAATGGCCATCGTAAAGAATGAAACATTTGCGCCGATCTTATATATTATGAAATATGAAAGTATTGAAGAAGCAATCGAAATTCAAAATAGTGTTCCGCAAGGTCTTTCATCTTCAATAATGACTGAAAATATTCGCGAATCAGAACTTTTTCTATCGGCTTCTGGATCCGATTGTGGAATAGCAAATGTCAACATTGGAACATCTGGTGCTGAAATTGGTGGGGCGTTTGGTGGAGAAAAAGAAACAGGAGGAGGTAGAGAATCAGGATCGGATTCCTGGAAAATGTATATGAGAAGACAGACTAATACCATTAGTTATAGCAACAAATCTACTCTTGCACAAGGAATTAAATTTGAAATCTAAATGTATTTTAGAATTGATTAAATTTTCACAGGATACTTTGTTTCAATTTGAGCTTTCTTAATTTTATTTAATTTGCCATTTAATAATTGGCGTCTCATTGGATTAATTTTCTGAATAAATAAAATACCTTCAATGTGATCAAACTCGTGTTGAATGACCCTGGCATTTATTTCATCAAATACCTCAATATGAGTTTGAAAATTTTCATCTTGATATTGCAATTTAATATGAGAAGTTCTTATTACTTCTGCATTAATGCCAGGAATGCTTAGACATCCTTCTTCGAAAGGCCAATCTTGACCAAATTCTTCAAGAACAATCGGATTGATGAATATTTTTTTTATCGCATTATTTTCACCTTTTTTTTCATCTTCATAAAAAGGGCTTGTATCAAGAATAAACAACCTAACAGATAAACCGATTTGAGGGGCTGCTAGGCCAACACCCTTGGCGTAATACATAGTATCGTACATATCTTTTATCAATTCTGGAAGATTTGAATAATTGGCATCAATAACTTTTGCCTTTGTCTTTAGAATTGGATTTCCGTATAAATAAATTGGTCTGACCATAAAATGATGTTCAAAATATTGCACAAAATTACATAAAATGATAGATCTTCTCAATTTTTAGTTACAATTGCACTATGTTTTATGTAGCATTAGCGGGAGCTATTTTTATTGGATTAGTCCTAGGATTGTTTGGTGCAGGAGGGGCTATACTCACGATACCAATATTAAGCTATTTGTTAGGGATCAATCCTCATGAAGCTATTATCTATTCTTATTTTATTGTTGGGGTTATCAGTACAACAGTTTCCATCCCAAGATTCATTCGAAAAGAAATAAATTTGAAAGCTCTTTTATGGTTTGGAATTCCATCTGCCATAACACTTTTTATTTCAAGAAAATATATAGTCCCTTATATTCCAAATTCAATTGTTCAAGATTCCGATTTTGAAATTACAAAAGGCAATGCTACAATGCTTTTATTAAGTCTTATACTAGCATGGTCAGGTTTCAAAATGTTAAAAAATAATCTTTATATTCCAAGTTTTAATGATGCAAAATTAAACAGTTATAAAATTTTACTTATTGGAATTAGTATTGGTCTTTTAACAGGATTTGTAGGAGTTGGCGGAGGATTTATTATTGTGCCGTCACTTGTATTATTGCTTAGATTAGAGCCTAATGCTGCAGTAATAAATTCCTTGGCTATTCTTAGTGTAAATAATTTAGTGGGATTTATAGTGAGCAGAGACCAAGTATTAGAAATCAACTGGACAATTTTAATATTTTTTACTGTTTCGGCCTTTATAGGAACGGGCATTGGAATAAGACTTCGAGTAAATTTAGGCAGTGACCACTTAATGAAATACTTCGCTTATATTCTTCTTTTAGTAAGTGTTCTTGTTTTGTTGGCTGAGCTTAATAAAATTTTCTATTTAAGAATCATTTAGTATCTTTGATTGCTAATTATTGTATGAAGTCATTTATTTTATTTATTTCAAGTTTAGTTATTCTTTCAATTCTTTATAACCTAATTAACCAAGATAAGCCAGTGATTGTGAGTGAATTGATTGCTAAGAATCCTGGTGTAGTAATCGATGTTAGAACCAATAGTGAATGGAAAAGTGGTCATAGAAAAGAAGCTTTACATTATGA
>JBDSHL010000484.1:0-7970 GCA_039918515.1 Saprospiraceae bacterium
TGAAAACAGATACCAGTGGAACAATTAATTGGAAAGGTCCCAACGGTTATAATTCTAATCTCAAACAACCATTCGTTAAAGACACTGGATGGTATTATTTAAGTATTACTACCAAAGGTGGATGTAAAGGATCAGATTCAATTCATGTTAATTCAGATAATATGAATCCAGATGTTTTTGTTTCTGCTTCTGATACTATTACCTGCAATAAACAATTAATTAATATTTCCGGAGGCTCTATGACACCAAATTCAATTATAACTTGGATGGGACCAAGTGGTATACTAGGTAATAATTTGAATTATATGGTTGGTGATTCTGGAGACTACACCATTATCGTTGAAGGTTCAAATGGTTGCTTAAATTCAGCTATGGTTAAAGTATATAAAATATTGGATACTCCAACTTTAATCTTGAAAAATGATACATTAGACTGCATTAAAAAATCGACTCAACTAAATGTCAGCATTGACACATCCGCTAAATATACCTGGACTGGACCGAATGGTTTCAATTCAAATCTTAGGAACCCTATTACTTCAGTAGAAGGTGAATATCAAATTTCTGTAATCAGCAAAAATGGCTGTCCGAATTTTGGAATTATAAATATTATCAAAGACACCATTGCTCCACAATTTACTTTAACTACAGATACTTTAAATTGTATTAAGACATTCATAAGTCCTAATTTAAAGGGTGATCCAAATATCACAACTTATCAATGGACAGGTCCAAATAATTTCAATAGCACTATTATAAATCCACAAATAAATTCTCCTGGAAATTATAATTTAATTGTTACAAATTCTAATGGTTGTTTTAGCAATCAAAATTTTACTATTGTTCAAGATACCATTAAACCAATTGTAATTATTTCAGCAGATGAAATTGTTTGCAACAAACAAGCATTTATTCGTGTGAATTCCATTACAGCCAATGTGCCTTTCGAATGGACAGGTCCAAATAATTTCAGAGCCAATACATTAAATGCACAAGTTACTAAAGCAGGTTGGTATATCATTAATGTTATTGGAAATAATGGATGTGTAAGAACAGATTCTATTGAAGTTATACAAAAAGATCAATTACCAGATTTAATTACTCATGATGATACTTTAACTTGTAGTAAAAATTCTTTAGATTTATTTGCAGATTCTCAAACTTCTGGCGTTAAATATGAATGGACGGGTCCTAACAATTTCACGAGTACATTGAAAAATCCAAAAACTACTGTTGGTGGAATTTATACCATTAAAGTAATTGATGCAAATGGTTGTGAGGTATCAAAACAAATTAATATTAGTCAATTAAACAGTTCTTCTATCATTCAACTTTCAAATATCGATTCACTCGATTGCAAAAAGAATATGACTAGTCTTGTTGTAAATTCAATTCAAAATGCTACTCAATTAAATTGGACAGGCCCAAATAATTTCACTTCCACCAACAAAAATATTACTGTTAATTCTGGCGGATGGTATATAGTAAATTTCATAAATGAATTCGGTTGTTTAACCATAGACTCAATATTAATTGTTGACTATCGAATGCTTCCACAAGTTACAGTTTCAGATGATAGTATTAATTGTATTCGCCGCTCAATTGCACTCACTTTGAATACTTCTGAACTGAATCTTAAGTATAACTGGTCAGGACCCAATGGATTTATGAGTAAATTAAAAAATCCCTTGATTACAACTGGAGGTACATTTAATGTAACGGTAACCAACGGTTTCAATTGTGAGCTGGTTCAAGTTATCAATATTAAGCTTGATACGACTGGACCAGATTTAAATTTATCAGCGGATACTTTAACGTGTCTTAGGCCGAATGTTCCAATTAAAGCAGGAACTAGTATCCAAGGATTTAATATTTCCTGGACAGGTCCAAATGGATTTACGAGTATGTTTCCACAAGCTATCGTAGGAACTGCTGGAACTTACATTTGTACTTTAACTAATCCGCGAACCAAGTGTACAACAACAAAAACGATTGAAGTACTTGAAGATACAAATCGTATTCGCTCCTCTGTTTTCGATAAGGAGGATGCTTCATGCGGATTGAACAATGGTTCCATTAATATAATAAATATTAATGGTGGCACTCCTACCTATCTATATTCTATAGATAATGGTTTAACTTATTTAAGTCAATCTCTTTTTGATAGTTTAAGTATAGGTACATATAATATTCAGATTAAAGATAGAAATGGCTGTGTTTTTGGAGGTAAAGTAAGTATAAACTCAACACCAGGAGTTGATATTGATCTAACACCATCCATTGATGTGAACATTAATGACCTAATAACGCTAAATTTAACTATTAAGAATTCCAACAATTCCACAATTTTTTGGGATCCTTCAGATCAGTTAAGTTGTAATAATTGTGCCAATCCAATTCTGAATGCAACTAAAGACCAAACGATCAATGTAATTGTCACAGATGAAAATGGTTGCAGCGACCAAGCAAGTATTATTGTACGTGTTAGATCAGATGTTAAGATTTATGTTCCAAATTTAATCTCTCCAAATGGAGATCAAATAAATGAATACTTTTATCCAAGTAGCAATGTTGATTTTCTCATTAACAATATGAGTATTTTTAGTCGTTGGGGAGAAAGAATTTTCTCTAGAGATAAATTTATGTCAAATTCAGAAAAAGATGGTTGGAATGGAACCTATGCAGGTGAAAAAGTCAATCCTGGCGTCTACATATATAGTATAACCTATTCTGATGGTAAAGATATTCAAACATTATATGGAGATATTACAGTTCTTCATTAAGTAAAAAATAAATATTTGATACCAACTACTTTTCTACAAGAAGAACTTAGACGTTATTGCGAAGAAAATTCTGATGTTTCAGGGGCTTATCTTGCAGTCATTGAAAGAATAACTAACCTTGAAACACTAGCTCCGCAAATGTTAAGTGGTGTGTTACAAGGCAGATTATTATCAACACTTTCTAAGCTTCATAAACCAAAGTGTATACTTGAGATTGGTACTTTCACTGGATACAGTGCTCTTTGCCTTGCTGAAGGACTTATTGAAAATGGTATTTTACATACTATAGAAGTAGATGACAAATACGATAAAATAATTGATTTTATAAAATCAGAAGTTCCATTGGCAAAGAAAATAGTATTTCATAAGGCTGATGCAATTCCATACATTCCCACATTAGATTTATCTATCGATTTAGCATTTATCGATGCTTCCAAAAAAGACTATTTGAAGTACCTTAAAATTATTGAGCCATACATGAACAAAGGATCATTGCTGATAAGTGATAATGTTCTTTATTATGGAAAAGTTATAGATAAAATAAAAGATCAGGATACTACAATATTGAATCAATATAACAAGTATCTAAAGGTAAGTCCAAACTGGGATACAATGATTCTTCCTTTTAGAGATGGGATTTCTATTGCGCAAAAATTATACTAATGTGGGTCTGGAAATCACGAGCCGAAATTGATACTCATGAATGGGACTTGTACTTAAACCATAGCCTTGAGCCATTTGTAGAATTTCATTCTTGGTACTTAGATATATGTTGTGAGCATTGGGGCGCTTTTTTCAATTTAAAAGACAATTCCCGCATTTCAATTCCTTTTGTAAAAAAATTGTACTTCATAAAAGCTGTAACTCGTCCTCCTTATGTTCAAAGGCTCAAGATTATTTCTGATCAAATTGTCGAAGAATATGCTATTGTCGAATTATTTAAAATCATCAAATCAAATTTTAAGTGCGGAACTTTGAATTGGAATTATCACTTTTTAAATTCTAAAATACGTGCAAATTATATTATTCAAGATAAAAAGCCACTATTCAATCAAAGTACAAATAGAAACTTAGGTAAATCAATAAGAGAAGCACTAAGTTATAGAACTACCAAAAATTCAAATGAATTAATCGACTGGCTTCAGACCAATGGTGAAAATTATGTCTACAAGAAAGATTTTAATAATGACTTATTCAAAGCTCTGATTAATAAGCTCCTCGAATTAGAAAATGGATTTTTAATTCTTTCCGAAAATAGCCTAGGTAAAATTCAATCAGCCGCTATTTTCACTCAATCTGCTCGAAGAATTGTTTTTTTTCTTTCATTTAATTCACAATCAGGTAAGAAGAATGGTGCAATGGTTGGACTTCTTAATTATGTAATTAATGAAATAATGCAACCAAGGCAAGAATTAGATCTTGAAGGTTCTGACATCCCAGGTGTGGCTCTTTTCTATGAAAGTCTTGGGGCTAAAAAGTTTCCTTATTTTGAATTAACGTGGAATGAAAGCATTATCTGTAAATTGATTACATTTATTAAAAAATTTATCAACTAAAATAAGGCTGTATATCCGAAGTGAACTTTAGGAGCTGAAAAATCAATTGAACTATTTTCTGTCTTACTTACCGCAATAAATAAACCAAAATTTCCAACGTTCGTTAAAAACTGCATACCTAAGCCCATTCCAATATAATTTTGCCATGGACTCTTTATCTCCTGACTGATAATCCTCATATAAGCATGATCAAGGAATACATTTAAGAAACTATTTCGATCGAGCAAAAATCTATATTCAATGGTTGAAATGATATATCCATCTGAAGCAAATATATTGTCATTAAATCCTCTTAAATTATTAATGCCTCCAATTCGATCAATTTCATTAGTTAGAATTTTAGCCTTCGAATAGATTGCATTCGAATTAAGGTTAAACTTTAATACTTGTCTATTAGCTATGGCTTGATAAATAGCAAATTTAAACTTAAAGTTCAATTGCACACTATTTGCGTTTAGACTGTCATATTCATTATTTAATTTATTGTTCATATCATAAAATAATATTGAAGGATTCTTTCTAAATATTTTTTTGCCAACTCTAGATTGAAACTCAATTCCATAACCATGGGTTGGATTAATTCGACTGTTTGTTGTATTATTTAAATATTCTATTCCTGTTGACAATATATTAAAATCCAAACTACGGGGGAGTCTGTTTTCTCTTTTGATAAAAAATGAATCAACTGACAGAAGATATGATGAATTATTATGAAAAATTAAGCTTACTTCTTCACGTTGACCTATAATCTTGTTTAATTTAAATTGGGTTTGAAAATTTACAAATTCTTCTTGAAACTTATTCAAATCAAAACTAAACCCAATTCCAAATGGAAGATATTTAATATATGGGAAAACCGTTAGTATTCTAAGACTTGGCGAAGATTCTTGTAGATTTTCATAATGTAACAATATTCGCTCTCCAACTTTAAATGAATTATTAAGATCTATGGTAGCTTGACCTGTTATCCTTACAGATCTAGTTTCACCAGCAGGTCGTTTGTTAAAACCTAATAAAAAGTCAAAGTTATTCGCCGGTTTCTTTTTCAAGTATAAATAAATATTTGCCTCATCTCCGAAAAAATTAACTCTTGGAGCATATTGAACTTCCAAAAATGGTACCTGAGATAAGACATTACTTATGTTCCCTACTTCTTTTTGACTGAATGGGTAATTTAATTTTATGTTGAGAATTCGATGTAGATAAGCATCAGAAACTAACTTGCCATTTCGTTGATCAATATGTCCAAATTTAAAATAAGGACCTCTTGAATATATTATACCAGCAAATAAGCTATCCTCTATGATAGTATCTGTATTCAGACTTATTTTACTCAATGGATATCCTACCTTTAAATCATATCCTATGACGCTATTTTGGAAGTTAATCCACTTTCTTGGGGATATGAATTCTAGCTTAGGATTTTTAATATTTCGGTTTTTTACAATCGAATCTAAGTTACTAATCTTGAGCCCTTTGAATTGTCTTGACTTGGTATAATAATAAATGACTGAATCTGGATAACGATGAACGGAATCCAGACTTGAAAGAAGAAATCCTTCTTCTAAATTCTTAGATTGAATCTTTTCTAATGTTTTAAATACAATATTTGAATCTGATGAACTCAGTTTGTAAATAGAAATCAATCCATTATGATCGACCATTTGAAGGCTATACTTGATTTTGGATTGAGCATTTGCTATAATAAATGAGAAGAATTGCAATAGCAATACAACTAAGATAGTACTTTTAAGGTTTGATATTATCATGCAAGATTTAGGCCTTTATATTCATATTCCCTATTGTAAACGCAAATGTACCTATTGTAATTTTCATTTCTCTACACAAATTGATACCAAAAATAAATTAATTCAGAGTCTATTAAGTGAAATAAAGCAAAGAGCCAATGAGATTAATGATGGTCTTGTTAAAAGTATATATTTTGGCGGTGGAACCCCGTCTGTTATGTCAGAAAATGAATTGGGTCAAATTTTAAATCAAATTAGAAAGTACTATAATATTGCTTCAGAAGTTGAAATTACTTTAGAATCTAACCCTGACGACTTAAACTCTTCTTATCTTAAGGGACTCTCCTATTCTGAAATAAATAGACTAAGTATTGGGATTCAATCCTTTGAAGACAAAGAACTTGTATGGATGAACAGAGCTCATGACTCTGCTCAATCTCATCATGCAATTCAAGCTTCACTTGAAGCAGGATTTAACAATATTTCTTGTGACTTAATTTACGGAATACCTATTAGTTCTCACGAAATTTGGCATAATAATATCAGTCATTTGATCAATTACAATATCCCACACATTTCTTGTTATGCACTTTCAGTAGAAGAAAAAACAAAACTATATTCTGATATTAAATTAAATAAAACGCTTGCTCCTGATGATCAATTTACGATAGAACAAATGCAGATTCTATTTGATAGAATGGATAAGAATAATTATGAGGCCTATGAATTATCAAGTTATTGCAAAAATGGTTATAGGTCAAAGCACAATAGTAGTTATTGGCAAAACAAATCTTATTTAGGCTTTGGCCCATCCGCTCATTCTTTTCACAATAATCGTAGAAGATGGAATGTTGCAAATAACAATATATACATTCAAAGTATTAATTCGTTAATTCCTTATTTTGAAGAAGAAACTTTAAGTCATAGAGATCGATATAACGAATATGTAATGTTAAATTTAAGACGAATTGAAGGAATTGATTTAAAGCTAATTCAATTGGAATTTAATGAATATTTTAACAATTGCAAGTCTATTCTACAAGAATATTACAAGAATAAATATTTGATCCTAGAAGGAAATAAATACAGACTTAGCAATAAAGGAAAAATAATCTGTGATCAGATCATTAGAAATTTATTTGAACTATAAATTTCTTTTCGTTTCCCATATCCAAGCATCGTTCATGATTGCTTGAATATTAAATGTAGGTGACCATTTTAATTTGGATTTAACTTTACTATTATCTGCATACATCGCAGAAAGATCACCGGGTCGTCTAGGGCCGATCGTATAATTTAATTTAATTTTAGTACAAGACTCGAAAGCTTTAATGGCTTCAAGAACAGAAACACCTTCACCTATTCCAAGATTATAACATTCAATCTTTTGAACTTGATGATTATTCAAAATATTTTCAAGTGCTAAAGTATGTGCTCTTGCTAAATCCATTACATGAATGTAGTCTCTGATGCAAGTTCCGTCTCTTGTTGGATAATCATCACCATAAATAATAAAACCATTTCTTTTACCAATAGCTGTTTCAGTTATAACTGGAACTAAGTTCAAAGGTGCATTAATAGGTGATTCTCCAATTAGATGTGATGAATGAGCTCCTGCAGGATTAAAGTATCTTAACGAAATAGCTTTACCAGAACTATTAGGAGATGTATAATGGTCGAAAATAATTTGTTCACACATTTGTTTGCTTCTACCGTAAGGCGAATTAGTCGGTAAGAACGGAAGATCTTCATGAACAGGCAATTCTGAGGTTTCTCCATAAACTGTACAGGAAGAGGAAAAAACAAACGACTTTACTTTCCATAAATTAGCCAATTTTAAAATGTTCAGAAGACTCTTTAGGTTATTGTCATAATAAAATAAT
>JBDSHL010000485.1:0-2282 GCA_039918515.1 Saprospiraceae bacterium
ACCTATTCACCTATAGCCTAAAAACCTATTCGCCTATAGCCTAAAAGCCTACATCCTAAAGCCTATACTACAGCCTATTCACCTACAGCCTAGTTACCTATTCACCTACAGCCTATTTACCTACAGCTTATATACCTACAGCCTATAACTTACAGCCTATTCACCTACAGCCTATTTACCTATTTACCTACAGCCTATTTACTACAGCCTATTTACTACAGCCTATAACCTATCACCTAATTCCTTCCCCCTGAGCCACCCTCTCCTTCATTCTGCTTAAGATCATCATTCTGGTACCCTTTCTTTTTCTTGTTGGACTGTCCAAATTCCATTGCACCAAATCGATATTCAATTCCTGCTCTGATTCCACGCCCTTCGAATAAACTTCTGCTATTATAACTAAATTCTGAAGATTTAAAACTTGAATTAATCGGCATCCAGGTTTCAAATGGATTATCTATACCGAAACTTACAGCTCCTTTCTTTTTCCACAATTCTTTGCGCGCTCCGAGTGAATAAACGTACCAGGTTCCTTGCTTTCCTTGTGTAGTCAACTTCGGAGAATTATACAACGAAAATAATGTTAGGCTCCATGTAGGAGTAATATTTACCATACAAAATCCATTCAAGGTATAATTAAATGCATCATTTTTGACTCCGACGAATCGTTCACTCTTAATCTTCTGATAGAACAAATTCATTGTTGCATTTAAAATAATCTTGCCAAGTTTCATCACTCCTCCATTAATTGTTGCGCCACTAGAATAAGATTTGGATAAATTATTGTAAGTTGAATTCGTAATTCCCAAAGAATCAATAAATCGATAATTATCAATTAAGTCAGAAGTTCTTTTATGATAAAGGGTTACATTTAAATTATTGAAATTTTTAGAATATCCATTCTGCCATTCAAAAGATTCCGTCAACTCAGGGGACAACTTAGGGTTTCCATAAGATATATTGGTTGGGTCATTGTAATTGACATAGGGATTCAAATAAGACATACTAGGTCTTTGAATTCTTCTGCTATACGAAATTTTGCTCGTAATTGCTTTAGTTACATTGTATGAAATAAGACCAGAAGGCACTAAAGTTGGATAGCTATTGGAAAACGATGCTTCGTTTCTAATATCTGCATTTATAAAAGTTTCTTCAAACCTTAAACCCACCCTTCCAGTCAGTTTTTCAATAATTGGAAATGTAATTTGTGAATAAGCTGCTGCTACATTCTGATGATAATTCAAATAATTTGTTCTTCTATTATCTGTCAAATATTTAGAAGTTTCAATTTCAAGCGTATCATAACGCACATCACTTGTAACATTTCTCAGAATTGCTTTGACGCCGAGTTCTAGATTCAAATTCTTCTTAAATGGATACAGATAATCTGTGGCGAAAGTAAATTCTTTGTTATAACTAATGTTAGGTCCTTTCTCAGCGTATTGAATCTTATTATCATAGTCATATTGATCTGTATCATAATCGCCCTTACCGTTATTTATTGAATATTGAAGAGCTATAGAAAATTCTTTATCAGAGTCTTTGTCATATTTTCTTTTATATTCTCCATTAATGTCCGAACCTAAATTGCGATTCAAAAAGGATCCTTCCCTTCTAAAATCAAAAGCTATTGAATCTGAATTCAAAGCACTATTGGTTGTAATTTTATTTTTATTTGAATATAGGTTTAAAGGAAGTCGCAATCCAAAAGTTAGATTATTCTTATCATCTAAATCATAATCAACACTCCCTTGAAGATATACCCCACCACCAATATTATGTGCCGTAGCATTTTGCTGCAGAGTTAATGTATTAGAATCAAAAAAATTAGTTCGATCTGTAGTACTTCTAGAATAACCTCGCCACATAAATCCACCGAGATTAGCGGTATAGCCAATGTTGCCTTTTCTTATTGATAAATTCGTACCAATATAAGAACTTCTAGTTCCTGCACTAAAGTTCATTGAGCCACTTTTGCCAATAATTTTTTTAGTCTTTGTTACTATATTAATAATTCCTGCTGTTCCTTCAGCATCATATTTTGCACCGGGTTGGGTAATTACTTCAATCTTCTGAATGACATCTGCAGGTATCATCTTAACAGCATCTTTAATGGATGAAGCCATAATTGTTGAAGGCTTACCATTGATCAACACGGTTATATTAGTGCTACCTCTTAGTGAAACATTTCCTTCTAAATCGACAGTTACCATGGGCGTTCTTCTTAACACATCTTCAGCTGTTCCACCTCTGGAAGTCACATCCCTTTCTGCATTATAAAC
>JBDSHL010000486.1:0-2040 GCA_039918515.1 Saprospiraceae bacterium
AAACTGTAATTAATTTGTAGAATTAAGGATTAAGTCCCTTACTATCGCAATAAAGTAACGCTTCCATATTCTATCTGATCCTTACATTCCATATGTCTAATAATGTAAACATAAACGCCTGGATTAACCATATTATCTTTGAATTTTCCATTCCAACCCTTATTAAAGCCTTTGAATAATCTAGCTCCCCACCGATCATAGATTTCTAAAGTAAAAGGAAATGGTACAGAAGGCCCAGGAAATTCATCATTTACATTATCGTCATTAGGTGAAAAAACATTGGGCACATAAAAAGCTTGATCATTTATGACTGTTAAATTTATAGTGTCCGCAAAAATTCCGCATTGATTAGAAATTCTATAAGATAAACGCATTGATTCTTTGATCGTAATTTCTGAACCTAAGGTCCCATTAGACCATTCGGTATTTTTATTTCCGGTATTGAATGTATAACCTTCCTGACCGCAAATAATCATGTCATTCAAGGGAAATCCTTTGGGTATGGAGTCGTAAGTTACACTAATAGAGTCCGCAATATAATTGCAAATATCCATATAGGTGTATTTATATATTCCGGGATGATCTACTACAATTTTATTGAGATATTGATCGTTCCAAATTTCATCAATGAAGGGTACACTCAATTCGAAAGTTTGTAATTCGCATAAAGTAGTATCTTTGGATAATGCTGGTACGGAAAAAACGGGTTGAATTGTAACAAGCACACTATCTGATCTAATTCCACAATTTGAAATGATGGAAGCCCAATGAATTCCTCCATTTCTAATAACTTTGAATCGACCCTTAGTGCCATCATCCCAAACGGTTAAATCTGAATTTGACCATATAGTATCTACTTCCCCTTCACAAATTAACTTATCTGGCCCTAAATCAATATTAGAATCTGGAATATAATTAACTACAATTGTATCTGAAACTGCTCCACATATATTGCCTGTTGTAGCAATAACTATTTCAGGCTTCCGAATAATATAAAATGGACCAGAACTGCCATCATTCCATATGGTATTATTGTCAAAGGACCAAACAGTATCATTAGAATTTGGACAGATAAGATGATCTGGTCCAAGATCTAAGTTCGGTTTTGAAATAAAATTTACCAGAATGGTATCACTGACTGCATCACAAGGAGAAATGATTGTAGCCCAATACTTACCATCCTTATTGACTAGAATTTCCTTACCTATTTGACCCGAACTCCACATGGTAGAATCTGATGGGGAAGTTAATAATAGAGTATTTCCTTCGCACAGGGTGGTGTCAGAAGGAAGTTGAATCTTTACATCTGGATAATTAAAAACTTGCAAGCTATCTGAAATTAATCCACATATATTATTTATAGTTGCCACAACAACTTCAGAGTTCCGAATAACATAATAGGGTCCTGAACTTCCATCCTGCCAAATTGTATTTTTGTCAAAGGACCAAATAGTATCAACCTCATTTGGGCATATTTGTCTATCTGAGCCTAAGTCTAAAAAGGGTATTGACTGATATGAAATAAGAATGGAATCACGAATTGTGTTACAGAACGATTTAACTTCTGCCCAATATAATCCAGGCTTATCTGCAATTAAATTTTTTCCAACTGTCCCATCATTCCAAGTTGTAGAATCAGAAGGTGAGCTTAGTGTAATTGTTTCACCAGTACATAGTAAAGTATCTTTTGGCAAAGAGAATGGAGTGTTTGAATAATAGCTTACCTTAATACTATCCATTACATCACCACATCTGCTCTTTATTGTGGCGCTAATTATTCCTGATTTATTGATAATAAAATAAGGACTAACACTCCCATCTTGCCAGATGGTATTCACATCATTCGACCAAATGGTATCAAATTGATTGGGACAAATCACTCTATCAACACCTAAGTCAATGTTAGGAGGAGAAATAAATTTAACTGAAATTGAATCAGACAAAATTCCACAAAGAGTTTGAAAACTTCCCCAGAATATACCAGATTTTGAGATTTTTAAATATTTACCTACGGAATTATCATTCCATATAGTTGAATCA
>JBDSHL010000487.1:0-13404 GCA_039918515.1 Saprospiraceae bacterium
GTTGGAATATCCTTCGGAGCCGAAAGGATATATGATGTTATGGAAGAATTAGGCCTTTTTCCTGATGGCTTAGACAATTATATAAAGGTCTTATTTTTAGTCTTGGATGAGCAAAGTCATGCTTTTGCCTTTAATTTGGTGATGAAGTTGAGATCTGAGGGAATTGCTACTGACCTGTACCCAGAACCTGGCAAACTAAAGAAACAATTTAAATATGCGGAAGACATTAAAGCTGAAAATATAGTAGTTATAGGTGAAAATGAGCAATCAACTGGTCAATTTGCCCTTAAAAATCAGTTAACTGGAGATACAAGTATTTATCCATTGGAATCCTTAATAAAGGCTCTTAAGCGCAGTTAATCTTACAATTACATATTATATATTTAAATTATATATATTAACACAACATTAGAGCAGTTAACTTTTTATTTAAAAAGATAATATGTACCTTTGCCCTTCTAGTCGGTATTTTCAAATATTTCTGGGAGAGGCATTTCAAACAACCGCCCAGCTAAAAATCGATCGGTACTTTTTAATTTAATCCATGAATGTCTATGAAATTTCGACATTACTTGTTTATTGCCCTTTATGCACTCTTGCCAATTCTAAGCAAGGCTGAATGTTCTATTAAGTCCTATAATTTCAATGATTTCAATGAAAAAATTCTTTTCAACTATTATGAAGAGGAAATAATTGACAGACTTAGAGGAATGTATACCATTGTTGCTATAACAATGGATGAAGATGTTCTTAGTCAGGTAAAAAGATTTGTAGTAAATGATCGTTCAGGCAGTAAATCCATTCTTTACAATGCTGATCTTTATTTTCCCCTTATAGAAAGATTATTATTTGATAATGACCTGCCATATCAGTTAAAGAATTTGGCTGCCCTTGAGTCCGCACTAAATCCTAAAGCTGTTTCCTATGCTGGAGCTGCTGGATTATGGCAACTTATGCCAGAGACTGCAAAAAATTTAGGACTCCGAGTGAATAAAAATATTGATGAAAGATTGGATCCAGTTGCGTCTACCAAAGCGGCTATTTCTTATCTTAAGAAATTATATACTATGTTTGGAGATTGGTCCTTGGTATTAGCAGCATACAATTGTGGTGAAAACAAAGTTCAAAATTTACTAGAAGATAATAAAACAACGGATTTTGAAAGTATTAAGAGATTTTTACCGAAACAGACTCAATTGTTCGTACCTACATTCATAGGTGTAAGTTATATGTTAGAGTATTATGGTGAACATGATCTTACTCCATCTATAGAAGATATGCCTACTAGTTACTTGACTTATGTGAAAATTGATAAGTCTGTAAATCTAAATAATTTATACAAACAGACACTCATTAATAAAGATTTATTCAAATTGTACAATCCAGCATTTAAGTACAACGAGATTTCTAAATCAGATGACGGAATATATATTAGTCTTCCAGATAGTATGATGGTTGAATTTGTTGATTATTATATTAATTTGTACCATGCAAAAGTGGATACTGCTACTATAGTTGGATCTGCAAATGGAAATTTAATTCTTGATCTTATTTCTTTCAGTAGACCATTTATAAATTCACCAGAAAAAGTAAGCGATTCAAAAGTTGAATCTATAAAGTATGATTTACTTGATTATGCTGAAGTAAAGGATGTGCCAAAAACGAATACAGAATGGATACGCAACTATCAATATTATATACTTAAAACAGGAGAAAGCTTATTGGACGTTACCGCTTATTATGATGGTTTAACTTTAGAAGATTTGATGGAATGGAATAACATCAGTGACAAAGACATAGTAGCAACTGGAACACCTCTTATCGTTAAGAGATAATTTTTTAAATTTTATTTATCCTCTAAATGACTATTCTAAGTTAAACTTCGTTTTAGCTTTTCTAAGCCTTTCTTAAGTGCAACTTCTATAACAGAATAACTCAACTCTTTTTTATCAAGGTAGATCAGTATGAGATTCAAATTTTTTTTATGATTGATTTCTTCAAATATTTGTCTCCAATTCAATCTATAAGATTCTTTCATTAATCTTTTGATTCGATTTCTATCCGTTGCATTTGGAAAGTTTTTTTTCGGTACTGTGAAAGCAACTTTTATAAAGGAATCAGAACTTGTTATATCTTCGGAATACTTAATCAGAATTGGATAGGATAATGAAGCGTCATTAGAAGTAAAAAGTGCTTCAATTTGTTTTTTTGATTTAAGTCTAAGACTACTAGGAAATGTAAACTTTCGGCCCATGGCCGTTGGGGAAATTATTATTTCAATCTGCTTTCGTCAGAAACAGTTAATTTATGTCTACCACGAGCTCTTCTACGTGCAACGATCTTGCGACCATTCTTTGAGGCCATACGAGTACGGAAACCGTGCTTATTTGCTCTTTTTCTTCTTGATGGTTGAAATGTCCGTTTCATAAATTAAATATTACCTTATAATTTAGGGATCGCAAAGATAGGTTTTCTTTTTAAGCTACCAAATAATATTTTTTAATTATTCATAGAAACTAAGAATTCTTCATTATTTGTGGTTCCTAACATATGCTTTTTGATAAATTCGATGGCTTCCTCTGGTTTCATATCTGCAAGATGATTCCGAAGAACAAACATTCTCTGAATAATACCATCATCCAATAGTAGATCTTCCCTTCTTGTACTTGACTTAGTAAGGTCAATTGATGGATATAAACGCTTGTTAGCCAACGTTCTATCAAGTTGTAATTCCATATTTCCTGTTCCTTTGAATTCCTCAAAGATGACTCCATCCATTTTAGAGCCCGTATCGATTAAAGCGGTAGCTAAAATAGTCAAGGATCCTCCATTTTCGATTTTACGAGCAGCTCCAAAGAATTTTTTAGGTTTCTGTAATGCATTTGCTTCAACACCTCCAGATAATACCTTTCCAGAAGAAGGTGCCACTGTGTTATATGCTCTGGCTAATCTGGTAATTGAATCCAGTAGAATAACTACATCATGACCACATTCAACCATTCTTTTTGCTTTCTCGAGAACGATATTAGCTACTTTGGTATGGTTTTCTGCAGGCTCATCGAAAGTAGATGAAATGACTTCAGCTTTAACGCTTCTTTTCATATCAGTAACCTCTTCAGGTCTTTCGTCGACCAAAAGAACTATAAGATAGCATTCTGGGTGATTGGCAGCAATTGAATTAGCGATATCTTTAAGGAGGAAGGTTTTACCGGTTTTGGGTTGAGCAACTATAAGTCCACGTTGACCTTTACCAATAGGAGTAAACAAGTCAATCATCCTAATACCATAGTCTCTTCCGTTCGCCATGGTGGTCAATTTGAACTTTTCGTTCGGAAACAAAGGAGTCAAATAATCAAATGGAACGCGATCTCTAATCATTTTTGGATCAAGTCCATTAATTTTTGAAACTCTTAAGAGTGCAAAATATTTTTCACCTTCCTTAGGAGGTCGTATTGCCCCTTCTAAGGTATCCCCTGTTTTGATACCAAATAACTTAATTTGGGAAGGAGAGACATACACGTCATCCGGAGAAGAAAGATAGTTATAATCAGAACTTCTTAAGAAGCCGTAACCGTCTGGCATCGTTTCTAATACGCCTTGACCTTCAATTACTCCATCAAGATCAACGACAAAGACTGGCTCAACTTTGGGTTCAGCAAAAGCAGGTTCATGATATGCATTCTCATGATTCTCATTAATTACAGCTTGAACGGGTTTATCTTGGTTTGGATTTCTTCTTTGTAGAGGTGGATGTTGGTCCTTTCTGATCGGAGGTTTTGCAACTCTTTCAGGAGAAGGTATAGCCACTTTAGTCTCTATTTGGACTGGCTCTTCAAGCTCAATTTCTTCTTTAATTTCAATTTCTGGTTTTTTAGGATTTTGAGCTTTTTGAGGACGTGGTGGAGGACCAGGCAACCTTTTTCGTCTATTTCTTAGATTATTTTCGTCTTCAAGAATTTCATAAGTTTTAGGGGATGGGTCTGAGTCTTGAACAACCACAGGTGCTGACGCGGTACTTTTTAACGCTTGCTGATCGAGAATCTTATAAATCAGATCTTGTTTAGAAAGTTTCTTAGCATCTGCCACACTTAATTGTTCTGCTATACCTTTAAGTTCTGAGACCAACATCTCATTCAGTTGCAAAATATCGTACATATTTTTATATTAATAATCCACAATAGGAATTGTAAAAAGAATGGTTCTTATAATTTAATGGACAAAAAAAAGAAAGGAATCTTTGTAAATCAGAGGCAGAAAAATGCTTTCTGCGGCACAAATATACAGTTTTTTCATATTTCCAAATAAATTTATTTTAATAAATAGCCTTACCATCGTAAAATTGTCCCAGCAATTAAGCTTATATATAACTAATTAAGAATTAGATGATAGAATTGAATTTGTTACGAAATGAGAAAGAAAGGCTTCTTCAAGGTTTGGGAAAAAGAAATCTCCCACAAGTACAATTAGACCTAATTGAGGAAATTCTTAGATTGGATGGGGAAAGAAAAATCGTACAAACTCAATTGGACTCAAAGCTTGCAAGGATAAATAGCCTGTCAAAAGAAATTGGACATTACATGAAAGAAGGTAAAAGCCTAGAAGCCAATAACTTGAAACTTGAAGTTGCAGAAATTAAATCAATATCAAAAGACCTTGAACTTAAGCTTTCAGAGCTCCAGGAATTATTGGAATCACTCTTGATCCAATTACCGAACGTACCACATATTTCTGTTCCAGAAGGAAGCAAGGCAGAAGACAACGAGATTTATCAAGCTTGGGATAAAGAATTACCAATGTTAGATTCTCAGGCAAAACCACATTGGGAATTGGCAAAGGATTATAATGTATTCGATATGGAGCTTGGGGTAAAACTAACGGGCTCCGGATTCATTGTGTATCGAAAAAATGGAGCGAGGTTACAGAGGGCCTTGATCAATTTTTTTCTAGATGAAGCCGCGAATGCTGGATATGAAGAAATTTGGGCGCCTCTACTTGTCAATAAAGAAAGTGCAAGAGGCACAGGCCAGTTACCTGACAAGGAAGCTCAAATGTATTATATAGAAAAAGATGATTTGTATTTGATCCCTACAGCAGAAGTTCCGGTTACTAATATTTATAGGGATCAAATTCTAAAAGAATCTGAATTACCTATTTGTATGACTGCATATACCCCTTGTTTCAGAAGAGAAGCTGGGTCGTATGGAGCTCATGTGAAAGGACTTAACAGAGTTCATCAATTTGACAAGATAGAAATTGTAAGAATTGAACATCCTGATCATTCTTATAATTCATTGATGGGTATGTTGGATCATGTAAAAGGATTGTTGGAAAAATTGGAGTTGCCTTATCGTATTCTAAGGTTATGTGGAGGAGATATGGGATTTGCCTCTGCCTTAACATATGACTTCGAAGTATATTCAGCTGCGCAACAAAGATGGTTAGAGGTAAGTTCTGTTTCGAATTTCGAAACTTTTCAAAGCAATCGCCTAAAACTGAGATTTAAAAATCAAGAAGGGCAAATCCGCTTAGCACATACCTTGAATGGCAGTGCATTAGCTTTAGCACGAATTGTTGCTGCTTTATTAGAGAATCATCAGACCATTGAAGGAATAAAGATACCTAAAGCACTACAAAAATATTTTGGGTCAGAAATTATGCAGTAGGATATAGTTTATTATTGTATTTCCTAATCATATAAATGCTCATTTGAAAAATAAAATATTTGGATAAATTGAATCTTTTAAAGAATTAATTGTTTATTGTAAAAAAGTAATATTTATGGGATATTTTATGGATCCATCTTATATGTTGTTTAATGTTCTAGCACTGGCTTTATCTGGTGTTGGATGGTTGGTTCAAAACAGACTTCAATCTAAATTTAAAAAATATAGTCTTGAAAACTTAAGTTCAGGAAGAACGGGTAAAGAAATTGCTGAAAGAATGCTTCACTATTATGGGATACAGGATGTTCAGGTGTTGTCGTCAGAGGGTTTTTTGTCTGATCATTATGATTCTGCTAAAAAGACTGTTAATTTAAGTCCAGAGGTATTTAATTCTGCTACTGTTTCTTCTGCAGCTGTTGCTGCTCACGAGTGTGGTCATGCAGTTCAACATGCAACATCTTACGCCATGTTGCAAGTGAGGAATGCCATCGTTCCAGTGGTGAGAGTTGCTTCAATGCTTCAACAGTACTTATTGATCTTTGCATTTATGTTGGCTAATACCTTTCCCTCATTGCTATTGGTTACTATTATGGTTTTTATGATTACTACCTTTTTTAGCCTTATAACCTTACCTGTTGAATTCGATGCAAGTCACAGAGCTTTAGTGTGGCTTAATGAAACAGGAGAAGTCAAGGAAACTGAATATGTTGGAGCTAAAGATGCCTTGAAATGGGCAGCAATGACCTATGTAGCTCAGGCCTTAAGTGCGTTGGTAATGTTGATATTTTTAGCACTTAGATATTTAGGAGCTTCTAGAAATTAATAAATTTATATTTTTGTCACATAATTGAAATGTATACATTATGTCAACTGATTTAGAAGAGTATTTAAAGCACGCCCAATCGGATTTTAATAAGGCTATAGAACATTTACAAAAGGAGCTATTGAAAGTTAGAACTGGAAAAGCTTCTACTTCAATGATTGAAGGAATTCAAGTTCAATATTTTGGCTCTCCTGTCCCAATTTCTCAAGTTGCCAACTTAAGTGTTTCAGATGCGAGGACTATTACCATTCAACCTTGGGAAAAAAAAATAATCGGGGATATTGAGCAAGCCATTTTTGCAGCCAACTTAGGATTCACTCCGCAGAATGATGGGGAAACCATAAGATTAAGTATTCCGCCTTTAACGGAAGAAAGAAGAAAAGATCTTGTAAAACAAGTCAAACATCATGGAGAAGAGACTAAAATTGGAATTCGCTCTATCAGGCATAAAGTTTTGGATTTCATAAAAAAGGATAAATCCCATGGCTTATCAGAAGATCAAATTAAAGGGAAAGAAGCATTTATTCAGAATCTTCTCAAAGACTATATTGCTAAAGTTGATCAAATTGTAGACACTAAAGACAAAGAAGTTATGACTGTTTAAAAAACTTTTTATTGAGTAGTTCTATATTTTTAACAATTTAATATTAAATGTATTATTTTTCTTTTTGAGAAAAATATTGGATTCGTTATTTCATAAATTACTAAGTTAATATGAAAAGTGAAAAAGATAAAGGAAATTATTGAAATTAAGCCCCTTTTTTTAATTAATTAATTATTTTATAATAATTTATTACTTTGAGTTTTGTTTTGATTATTTATATTTTCTAATCCATAGATGATTACGATTTTATTAATATTTATTCTAGGGTATCTTTTAATAATATTTGAACAATATACCAAGTTGGATAAGGCTGTACCAGCTTTATTAATGGGTGCAATTTCATGGTTGTTGCTATTTAATAATATTTCAATTTTAGATTCAGAATCCATTTATGTGGAATTGTCAAAGCATTTATCTTCAATATCTGAGATTTTACTTTTTCTAATTGGAGCTATGACCATTGTTGAATTGATTGATGCACATAAAGGATTTATAATTATTCAAAAATCAATTCAAACAAAGTCAAAAATTAAGTTATTCATTCTAATTTGCTTGGTTACTTTTTTTCTTTCAAGTGTTCTGGATAATTTGACATCAACGATTATCATGTGCTCTATAATTAGAAAACTTATAACAGATAAAAATGATCGGTTATATTTTATGGGATTTACGATCATAGCTGCAAATGCTGGAGGAGCATGGTCGCCAATTGGTGATGTGACAACTACAATGCTTTGGATGGCTAAGAAAATAAGTTCTGAACGTCTAATATTATCAACTTTTCTTCCTTCCTTATTAAGTATTTTATTACCCATGGTTCTGGTTATATTCTTTGTACCTGAATTTCGAAAAAATGTAGAGATAATTTCAGAAACTAATGAGGAGCAAATATTAGGTTCAAGTAAGTATATGTTAGTCATTGGTGTTTTGGCCTTTCTATCTGTTCCGCTCTTAAAAACATTTGCGGGAATACCACCATACTTGGCAATGATACTTGCACTAGGCTTGGTGTGGATGATATCTGAATATATTGATCGTAAACTTTACCCTCATAGGTTTGAACTGAAAAAAGAATTATCTATTCGTACCGCTTTGTCTAAGATTGAAATGCCTAGCATACTTTTTTTTCTTGGAATATTATTATCTGTAGCAGCATTGGAAACGGTAGGATATCTACATAATTTAGCAGATAGTTTAAATTCATTTACTCAGAATCTAAATCTAGTTGCTATAGGATTAGGAATCCTTTCAGCCTTAATTGATAATGTACCATTGGTTGCTGCTTCAATTGGAATGTATGACTTACCTATGGATGATCATTTCTGGCTTATGCTATCTTATTGTGCGGGCACCGGAGGATCTATACTAGTAATTGGATCTGCCGCAGGTGTAGCAGTAATGGGTATTGAGCAAATTGACTTTTTGCAATATTTTAAGAAAATTAGTTTTTTTGCATTCATTGGTTATTTAACAGGGTGTGCTTATGTGTATTTTATTTGTTAATTTCTTCAAAAATACTATCTAAGACTTCGAAATTATAAATTCCTGTCTTTTCCTCTTTTTCAGCAAAAATTAAATAAACAATTGAAGAATGTGGAATGTCAACATCAGATTTATTCCTTATAAAATGTAATTTATAAAATGGAAATAATTCTAGATTTAAATCTGGATACTTAATGTTAATAATGTTTTGAATGGATTCTTTTAACTTTTCCTTGCTAAAAAGTAGATCTTCTTTAAGTATCAAGTTAATGTCTGAATACGTTTTGAAAATTTCTAATTTTTCTAAATCGCTACTCATTCCAATAATAGTAGGGCCTTCTATCCATTCTTTAAATTGCGTTATTAGTTCAATACTGTCTTCAAAAATTCTTTGGTCTAAATCTATAATAATAAAGTCAACCCCTTGTGCAGCATAATATCGTGCAAGGGATAGATTGGAAACATCATAAGTAATAATTAATTTTTGAAGTGAATTCATAGCTTACTATTAATCGTGTAATACTTCAAACATTCTGCAACTACATAAACTGTGGGGAATAAACGATAATTCATAATTTAAAGATAATTTTCAAGCTATTATATTCATCATAAGAAATTTTAATTAAACCCGCATTAAAGGAACAAAAAAATTTGTAGAATATGATGTCTAACTTAGTTGCGCCAGCTTTTAGTAGAATCCAATGCATATATAAATTAAATTTATATATAATACTATGGTTATCATTAATCTGAAAGTAGTTAGATGGAATTATGCAATAGAGTTTAGTAGTGAAAGTCAAAAGGCCTATCCCGATAGCTATCGGGAGTGCTCCCGGAGAATTTTTACCGCAATCATGGTCGCCCCCATGGTGAGGATAAAAATTCGAGGAAGTGCTAAGATTTGAAGGCATTTTGGCTTGTAATAAAAAGTCTATTGCATAAAGCGGGTTAAATCAAGAATAGTCAAATTAAGTTCAATTCCTTTAGCTTAAAACTTAGTCTATGATAAGAACACAATCCTTTAGCTTGAATAGCTATACGATGTTGAAGACTTCCATATCCTTTATTCTTAATCCATAAATATTCCGGATATTCATCATGAATCTTTAACATATATTCATCTCTATAAGTTTTTGCAAGTATAGAGGCTGCTGCGATACTTTGATACAATCCGTCACCTCTTATTATGGAGGTTTGTGGAATGTTGAGGTTTGGGATTTTCTTATTTCCATCTACAATTACATGGTTAATAGGAAGATTCAACTTCTTTATTGAATTGAACATTGCCAATAGACTTGCCTGTAAAATATTGATTCGGTCTATCTCCATATGGTCAATAAAGCTCACTGCATACTCTAATGCCTTAGATTCAATTTCAATTCTAAGTCTTTTGCGAACAATTTCGGTCAATTTTTTACTGTCATTTAGACCTATTATTGGGTTTTTCGGGTCAAGAATTACAGAAGCTGCCACTACAGGACCCGCCAAACTCCCTCTTCCTGCCTCATCACAGCCAACTTCATATAAACATTTATTATAATATGTTTTCAATTGCATCTTGTTTATTGAGCTTTTTCATATCTTCGCACCTGCAAAATTATAATAGTAAATGAAGAGTCGTTTCAATTTAGTGGTAATTTCATTTTTTTTGTTGAGCAAAGCTTTGGTAGCCCAAAATCATTCTAGACTTGTAAAAGTCAACCTTGAGGGGAAAAGTGTACTAGAATTGCAAAAATCAGGAATTGCTTTCGATCATGGTTATTATCTTGAAGGAAAAAGCTTTATTGGTGATTTTAGCCCTGAAGAGTTAGAAATATTAGCCAATCAAGGTTTTAAATTAGAATTCAATGCAAGCCAAAAGATCCAGGAAAGAACGCGTCCAATGGATTGTAATGAGTTACAAGAGAAAACACCCTATTATCAAATCCCAGTAAATTATGCATATGGTTCTATGGATGGGTTTTTGAACCTACGAGAATTATATGATAATTTAGATCTGATGCAAGAATTATATCCTAATTTAATTACAAAAAAAACTAAGATAGCTAATTATTCAACGGAAGAAGGTAAACCTATTTATTATTTTAAAATTTCAGATAATAAGAATTTGAATGATGCTGAACCAGAAGTTCTTTATACGGCCTTACATCATGCAAGAGAACCAGCGAGTATGTCGCAGATGTTGTTTTTTATGTGGTATTTATTAGAAAATTATAGTAGTGACGCAAGTATAAAAAAACTAGTGGATAGCAGGCAATTGTATTTTGTTCCATGTGTTAATCCAGATGGTTATGCTTATAATGAAGAAACGAATCCATCAGGATTTGGATATTGGAGAAAAAACAGAACTAAAAATAACTTAGGAACTGGTGTAGATTTAAATCGAAACTACGGTTATCAATGGGGATTTAATGATATTGGTTCTTCTGGTAGTGGTGAATCCGAAACATATAGAGGAGAAGCTGCTTTCTCTGAATCAGAATCACAAGCCATTAGAGATTTGTGTATTCAAAAAAATTTTAAAATTGCTATAAATTATCATTCTTTCGGCAACATCTTAATTATTCCTTGGGGTTATAGCAATTCACCTTCAGTAGATGAAAAACAGTTTTTATCATTAGCTAAAGAATTTACAAAATATAATGATTATGTGGTTGGAACTGCAGTGTCTACTTTGAATTATCAGGTCAATGGAGTTTCAGATGATTGGATGTACGGTGATACAGTTTCCAAAAATAGAATTTTTGCATTTACACCAGAAGTTGGAGAATCTTTTTGGCCTGAAAGAAGTAATATCGCAGTAATAAATCAAGCAACTCAACAAATAAATTTTTCTGCTGCTTGGAATGCAGGTAGTGTGGCTTCTATGAAAGAAGAATCTCCAGAAACTATTGATCCATTATCTGGTCAATTGAAATTATTGGTAACAAGAACAGGATTAGAGAACAAACCTATTATAATAAAATGTACTTCCAATTTTCCTAATGAAATAATGATAGATAATCCACAAAATTTTACACTTAGTCCTACAGAAGAAAGAATTATTGATATTCAGTATCATGTCGTTTCTTCTTTATCCAAAGATTCAAAAATTGTATTTTCCATTGAATTAGAAACAGGAGATTATAGTGAAAAACTTGCGGTGACAAAATCTTATTTAGGCAATCCTTATTGGAAAGATGAAGTCAATAATACAAATTACTGGCATTCTACCAACAACAATGAATTGAGTTTGACTACAGAAGATTTTACTTCTTCTCCAACATGTTTTACAGATAGCCCAAATTCAAAACGACTGAATAATCAAAGCTATATAATAGTTACTAATGATGCTATAGATCTTAAAAATGCTCAATATGCCTTTTTAACCTACAAGTTGAAATATGACTTAGAAAAAGGAGAAGATTTTGCACAAATTTCTGTGTCTTCTGATGGTTCCAAATATGTTCCAATTTGTGGTAAGCATACGGTGCCGGGAACATTTTTGCAAGGAATTGATCAACCTGTTTATGATGGACTGAAAAATAATTGGGTTTGTGAATGGATTGATTTAAAAGAATATCTAGGAAAAGATGTGAACTTACAAATTAAAGTAGGCACTGGATCAAATGGATCACACGATGGATTTTATATAGATGATATTAAAATTTATGCTGACTTGATATCACAAAGTTCAACGGAATCTAATATTAAATTCAATATATATCCTCAACCTGTAAGAGATGAAATAATTCTGAATGATATTGAAAGTCAATGTAGAAATATCAAACTTTTGAATTCTTTAGGAATGATTCAGGCTAATCACTTTGTTAAAGGTGATGCCAGTTGGAGGTGCAATGTTTCCAATCTACCAAAGGGTTTGTATTTTATTCAAATTGTAGATAGTAATTATAGAAAAACACTTTCTAAGGTGTTGATTCAATAATTAAAAATGACATCTGAAATTTTAAGTTCTCTCGAATTAAGTAATTATAATCCTGGAACTTGGACAGGACAAGACTTTATTCCTCCAAAAGAATTTATTAAATCTTATTCACCTGTTGACGGAGAACTTATTGCTCATGTTGGACTTACTAACGAACAAGAATATAATTCTATAATAAAAAAAGCTGAGAAAGCTTTTCAATTATGGAGAACAATTCCTGCACCTAAGAGAGGAGAATTTGTTAGACAAATCAGCAATGAACTTCGTACAAAGAAAAATGATCTTGGCAAACTTGTATCTTATGAAATGGGAAAAAGTCTACAAGAAGGATTAGGAGAAGTTCAGGAAATGATTGACATATGTGACTTCGCAGTAGGAATGAGTAGACAATTATATGGACTTACCATGCATTCTGAAAGACCACAACACAGAATGTATGAACAATGGCATCCACTTGGAATTGTAGGAGTTATATCTGCATTTAATTTTCCTGTTGCAGTTTGGTCATGGAATGCAACATTGGCATGGATTTGTGGAAATGTGGTTATCTGGAAACCTTCAGAAAAGACACCACTTTGTGCAATTGCGGTTCAAAAAATAGTTGCAAAAGTTCTAGCAAATAATCAATTGCCAGAGGGAATTAGTAGTATAATAAATGGCAATTATGAAGTTGGTTCGTGGTTAACGAACGATAAAAGAATTCCATTAATATCTGCAACGGGTTCAACTAAAATGGGAAAAATAGTTGGTGCTACCATTGCACAAAGGTTTGGTAAAAGTATTCTTGAATTAGGAGGTAACAATGCCGTTATTATTACCCCTTCTAGTGACCTAAAAAAAGTTTTACCTGCTTTAGTTTTTGGAGCTATAGGAACTGCTGGACAAAGATGTACCAGTACAAGAAGAT
>JBDSHL010000488.1:0-2347 GCA_039918515.1 Saprospiraceae bacterium
AAAAGATAAAGATGCTATAGTTCACAAACTTGCCAATTCGCTAAGACGATTTGAATTAAACCACCTAGAAAAATATTGGAGAGAAATAGATCTAGAAAGTTTGGATAGAAACGAACTTAAATTTGAAAAAAGCATGCTTCATTTTAAAGCATGTATTGAATACATCGAAGCGCAAAAAAATATTTGGAATTCCTAAATTTAAATTAGAAAATAATTATTGACTTGAAAGGTAGGCCATAATTTCTTTTTTATATTTTTGACTAATTGGAATAATATGATTTCCAATTTTTATTTCTTCAGTTGTAGCGGATTCTATTTTTTCTAAATTGACAATGTAGGATCTATGTACTTTCATGAAATTATCGGGAATTTTTAATTCAACTTCCTTCAAAGTACTTAGACTAAGAATAGCTTTTTCTGAAGTTACAAATGAGACATAGTTTTCTTCAGATTTAAGATAAATAATTTCATCGAATTGTATTTTAACAAATTTGTTTCCTACTTTTACAAAGAAAAATTTGTCATTTGCATTGATAAGATTTTGAATTTCTGTGGAACTACGGCTAGTTGCTCTTTCTATAGCTTTAGAAAATCTTTCAAAACTGAGCGGTTTTACTAGAAAGTCAACAATCTCATCATAGTCATAAGCCATGGATGCAAATTCTTTCTCAGAGGTAATCATTATTACGGGTAACTCTTTTGATTTTATTTCAAGAATTGCGTGACCTGTCATATCAGGTAAGTGATAATCTAGTAACAATAAGTCAAATTTTTGACTACTTAATAATTGAAGACCATCATGTCCAGTTCCAGCGGAAATGCAATATTCAATTTGTTCCAATTTAGCACAAAAGTGCTTCACTAAATCACAGATCAATGGATCGTCGTCAATAACCAAACAGTGGATCTTCATTTGTCAAAAGTACTGCTTATTCATCGAATAAGAATTTTAATTATGATTTAAAAAGAACTAGTATAATAAGAGATATCAGGGCAGGCAATGCTTGAATAAAAAATATTTTTTTGGAGGCAGTAATTCCACCAAAAATTCCAGCAATTGAAATACAGGTTAGAAAAAAAGTTCTTATATTATTAGACCATTCAACATCTTTGATAAAGAATGACCACAGTAGTCCACAGGCAAGAAATCCATTGTACAATCCTTGGTTAGCAGCTAAGCCTTTAGTCGGTTTGAATAGCTCGTCTTTTAGAACTCCTTTAAAAGCTTTTTTTCCAGCCGTTTCCCAAGCTATCATTTCAAGATATAAGAAATAAAAGTGTTCAAGAATAATAAATGCAATTAAAAATTGAATTAAATAAGATATCATAAATTAATGTTCTTTTTCTTTAAAATATCCTTGTTCACGAGCATCTTCAGCAATTCCATGAAGTTTCAGGACTCTTTTTCTTTTTCTTATTCGCATATTCAACATTTCAACCAAAAGTGAGAAGGCAATTGCAAAGTACAAATATCCTTTGGGTATTGTTCCCACTTCTTCTCCTGCAAGTACAAAATGTGATAAATGAGCTCCTTCAAGAATTAACATAAAACCAATTAATAATAGGAATGATAGACCTAGCATTTGTACTGTAGGATGATCATTTACAAACTTGCCAACAGGATGGGCAAATCCTATCATAATGATTATAGAAGCTATGACACTCACCATCATAATCCAAAGTGATCCTTGAACCCCTGAAGTCATCCCTACGGCAGTCAATATGGAATCTAAACTAAAAATTAAGTTAATTAAAGTTATTTGAACTATAGCATTCAATATTGAATGAGATTTTTCAACTGATTTATGCTCCTTTGGATCATCTGATTCTAATTTATGATGAATTTCTGAAACCGATTTGTAGATCAGGAATATTCCTCCAATGATTAAAATTAAGCTCTGAACAGAAAACGAACCATGGATCCAACTGCCTTCAATGCTGAACAAAGGTGTCTGCAAGGCTGTTAAAAAAACCAATCCAAAAAGCAAAATGATTCTCATAATCATAGCTGCTAACAAACCAATATTGGTCGCCTTTTTTCTATCTTCTGTAGCTAACTTATTCGCCGTAATTGAAATGAAAATAATATTATCTACTCCTAGCACAATTTCTAAGAAAGTCAATGTAAGAATACTTATTATTACTTCTGAGCTAAGCCATATTGGAAATTCGTGCATGAGGCTAATTTTTTGTAAAGCTAACTAGAGTAAATTGAGCGGCCAAGAACTTTTAACTATTTTTTATCATGTTTGTATTCTGTCTAGATTTTGGATCTCATCAGGTTTAAAGATTCTGAAAGGTCTATAAAGGATTGCTTGTCAATAAGATAAAAGACATTGCTTTCATC
>JBDSHL010000489.1:0-4295 GCA_039918515.1 Saprospiraceae bacterium
AGTAGGCAACGAAAGAAGATTCATCCAATGGACTATTCAAAGGATATCCAATATTCATACAGGGTGACCAGATATAATTTTTAATTAACCTGCTATAAAAAATATCTTTGCCTCCCATACCCGGATGTCCATCTGAACTAAAATATAAAGTCTTTCCATCCTGATGCATAAAAGGGCACTCTTCATTCAAAATTGTATTAATTTCTGATCCAAGATTGAATGGTTTTATCCAACCATTGCTTTTATTTTTTACAGTCATCCAGATATCCTTACCTCCATAACCGCCTACTCTATTGCTACAAAATAATAAAATATTACCATTGTCTGCAAAACAAGGTTGAGATTCATATGCTGTCGTATTAACCTTATCACTTAAATTTGATGAAGTGGTCCATTTATTATTTACTTTATGTGAGATATACAAATCACAACCACCAAAACTTTCTCTTCTGTCACAACTTGCGAACACCAATGTATTTCCATCTGGACTAATTGCTGGTGCACCTTCATTGAGAAAAGTATTAATTTCTGTTATGGATTCAGGTTCTGACCATTGACCATCATCTGATTTGTACGATATAAAAAGATCCTCGTTGTCATTTAATATTTTTCTTGTAAAAACCATAGTTCGACCATCTGCGGTGAGGGATGGAAGATATTCTGAATAATCTGAATTTATTCCTTGAACTGCGGTTGGATGAAAAGTCACTGGATGTTGAGTTGCTGAATCTGCAAATTGATAAGTGATTCTTTTTGTTCTTGCTCTAGACAATAATTCTTCATTTGATTTTTCTCGAATCAGGAATTCATTAATATTCTTGGAAGCTAAATTGTAATGTCTGTTATTATAATTGGTGATGGCCAAAGTATAATAGACTTTAGGAGAATACTCATGATTTAAAACCAATACCTTTTCAAAATATTTTTCTGCCTCATCATAATTTTTCTCATCAAAGTGAATTGAGGCTAGAATAAGATTTGCTTCAATAAATCGGGGCTCCTTTTTTAAAATTTTTTCAATGGATTTTTGTGCTTTGGCAAATTGATTAGATTGATAGAGAATCAACGATTTTTGGTAAGATTTTTTGAGAGAGGAGGATACCGTTTTCAGGTCAAGATATCTTTGTGCACTTACATTTATACAAATTATAAGTAAAAATAGAATTCTAAGTATTTGCTTCATATCTCAAATATAACAATGGAGCAAAAATTATATTAGGACATATGTAATTCGCTGAGAAGTCTTATTGCATCTTCGTTGCCTAGTTCAGATGCTTTTTTAATATCAATGATGAAGTCTGGTTTACCAGCAGCTTTTCGTGCTAATCCTCTATGCATAAATAATTCTGCTTTGCTTTCAAAAGATTTTGAATCTTCAAATGAAACAGATCGATCGAAGGCATCTAATGCCAGATCAAGCTGTCCAGTAGCAAAAAATGCTTTTCCATAATTAAACCACACCATTGGAAGATGTTTATAATTTGAATCTTCCTTTTTAAATTCACGATTCGTCACAAGTCTAAATTCATTGATCGCTTTATCATATTCTTTAAGTTCTAAATGACAGAACCCTTTAGATCTTCTGGCCGACCAATAGATAGACTGTAAGGCAATGGATGATTTGGTTGTTTCTTCTAGTGATAGGATGGCATCGGCGAACTTATTCTTTATCATTAATGATCTGGCTACACCATAATGTGCAGAAGAATTTAGTTGATCAAAACTTATGGCCTTTCTAAAATCATACAAGGCATCATCATAATTCTTCAATGTAAAGTTTACGTAACCTCTTTGGGTATAAGCTTGTGAATGTCTTTCATATTTCTCAATGGCTTCAGTAAGTATTCGTATAGCTTCCTGTTCTGAACCTTTCTGCTCAGATGCCTTTTTACCAGATTGATAAAGCATTATACAACTTTTCTCTCCTTTAGGCTCTATGTGGTAATGTTGTAAGATTTTGCCCGTATCGGTCATCCATGCATCTACTGTTCCAGCTGAAGAGAAACCAGCACAATACTCAATAAAGCTAATGGTGTTTTTCCAATATTTCTCAGAAACATTTCCAATAAATCTACCTAAATCAACGGTATAATCTTCTTGCTTAAATATTAATTCGGGTAGTTTAAATATCAATTCTCTTTTGTAATGGGTATCCATCCTAGCGGAAAGTTGATCTAGTACCTGATTCATAGTCTTTTCACTACCAAGTTCTAGTTTTCCTTGAATAATTACCTTATAAAGAGTTTGTGATTGCATAAAATATGAATTATGTGGTCCTGAATCCAAACCGTGTTAAAATGCCTAAATTTTAAGTGAAACAAGAAAAAATTACTCTTGAATTAAATTTCAGAGTATCTGATCAATAAAACTTAAAAAATCTATTACACGAGGTTCAAAGATACTACTTTATACGCAATAAATATGAATAAAGCCTTGACTTTGAAGGTTTTATGTAGAAATATTTATTTTATTATATATAATATGATGTTAGTCACCATTTTAAACATTATATAAATAATTAATTAACTATATATTGCCAAATGATGATCAAATCATTAATAAAAAAACCCGCCCCAAAGGACAGGTTTTTTTATTTATTTCTAAAGTTTTATTATTGCTTTATGTCCATTAAGAAATAGTCACCATTCTTTCCCGTTCCTGTACCCATTTGCACATATAAATCTTTAATATTAATAGCAAAATAGAATATTCCACTTTTAACAATATAGGTGCTACCTATAGAAGGACTTGCAGTAGTTGTCATATTGCCATTATCATAGGCATCAACAATGTCAGTCTTACTATTTAGATCTGTAAAATTGGTTCCAGCTAAAACCAATCGTATGGTTGTCTCTACTGGATTTCTTGCACTAAATTGCATCATCCACTCTAAAGGGCCATTTCCTTCATCTTTTAGTTCCGCAGATAGATCGGTAGAACCCGTTGAATTACCAGTTTGTAAATCAATTCCTCCAAAACCAGCAGGTCCATCCTTGTTGTAAAGTTTTTTATCTAATAAAATACTTATTCTATTTTCATCCGTGTATATTTTAAAGGACACTGTTGCTTTTTCTTTATTTTTATCTTCGACTTGGAAGTAATAAGTAATAGTATCCGCAGCAGAAGAAGCTGGGAATGAAACTGTATAAGTAAATCCCGCAAGATCGGAAGAAGCTAAGATAAGAAGTGGATTTGAATTAGCTGTTAATCCGTTAATTTTTAAGTTGGTTGCATCAACTGTTGAGTCTTCAGTCTGACCATTTCTTCTCCACAATATTCTTAGAATATTCAAATCGCTGCTGCCCTTTGTTGCTTTAATTCGAGTCGTGATGGTAGAACCACCGCTAATACCACTAGCATCGGCAGTAATAAATGAACCGCCAGGAACGAATACAATTGTTGGAGGGACATCCACTGGATCAGTTCCACATGAGTTTATGCCAATCAAGACTAAGCTTGTTAATAGCAAATAATAGAATTTTTTCATCTTAAATTTTTTTGAATTTATTTATTAATTAAAGTTTTTATTTTTTCAATATAAGAGAGTTCATCTCTTAATAAATATGGGCTTGCTTCGAATTTTATGGGCTTCTTTCGAGATATTTCCTTAAGTATCTTTTCTTCTGACTTTTTAGAAATTACCTCCTTCTTCTCTGCAAAGATAGTCTTTTCTGAACTAAAATAATGTTGTTTATGCACTACCAACAATTTATTTTTTACTTTAGCGCTATTTGTTTCCATCTGGAGACTGGATAACAATACGGCATTCTTGAAATAATACTCCGTTGTTTTATGGAATCCAGTTGAGTTTATTTTCCGAGTTAATTTGACTATTTCGTTATTGGCATTTTTTTGATAAATGATACTTTCTGTGGGTTTATTATATAAAGTAATATTTGAATATTTGTTTTGGTTAATTTCTTGAATAGATTGCTTAATTTGAAATACTTGATCTTTGGTAGATTGATCAAGTGTGGAATAAAGTTTGTCGCTACAAGCCACCGTCAATAGTAGGCAAATAAATAATAAATAGTAAGGGCTGATATGTCTAAACATTGAAATTTGAAATTGACTGCAAATTTTAATAAAATTAAGGTCTTAGAACCTAACTTTTTGTTAAACCCGAACTATTCAATAGACTTTTTATTACAAGCCAAAATACCTGCAAACATTAGCACTTCCTCATATTTTTATCCTCACCATGGGGGTTACCATGTTTGCGGTAAAAATATTCCGGGAGCACTAATCTTTATTGGCCTTTTGGCTCTCACTACAAAACTCCATTGAATAGAACG
>JBDSHL010000490.1:0-3850 GCA_039918515.1 Saprospiraceae bacterium
CATCTGTCAAATAACTTAACCATATTTTATACCAGGGAAATCGCATGATAGGTGCGAACTATTTAATGGTGAATCCAACGGCCCAATCTTTGCTTGGAGCAACGAAAGAAAGCTTACCTTCTTCATTCTCTGCCATTAGAATCATTCCTTTAGATTCTACTCCACGAATGACCCGTGGCGCAAGATTAGCAAGTAATGAAACTTCTCGTCCAATAATCTCTTCAGAACTGAAATGCTCGGCAATTCCACTTACAACAGTTCTAATTTCGTAACCAAGGTCAAGTTGAAGTTTTAATAATTTATCTGCCTTAGGAACCTTTTCAGCAGATAATATTCTTGCTGTGCGAATATCCATTTTACTGAATTCGTCAAAGCTTATTTCAGATTTTGATTCAGGATAATTCAAATTGATTGATTTAGAATTTGATGTTTTAGAAGCTTCAAGTTTCATAATTTGCTTTTCGATTAAATCGTCTTCCATTCTTGTGAAAATATAAGATGCTTCATTCAATTGATGCCCAGCTTCAAGAATTAATTCTCCTTCAGCCAGTTGGTCCAATAGTCTAAGCAACTCTCCCTTACCTTGTATAGTTGGTAGATTTATAAGGTTTCGAATTTTATCAGAAGTAAAAGGAAGAAATGGATGAATAGCAACGCTTATGGCTGTAACATAGTGCAGGCTTAAATTCATGACAACTGCTACACAATCAGGATCAGTTTTGAAGTTTTTCCAGGGTTCATTATTTTGAAGCAATTGATTCCCTGCAGTTGAGATTTCCATTAATGCTTTGAGCGCATTTCGAAATTCAAATTGTCTGATACTTTCTGAAACTTCAGAAATTAGATCAAATAATGAAATACATTCACTGTCGTGGAATCCACCAAAGTCTTCAGAATTTATACTATTAATTGAAGTATCAGGATCAAAATCTGGAACTTTTCCGCCATAATATTTATGAGTTAATACAAGTACGCGATGAATAAAATTGGAAAGATTATTAACCAATTCATTATTAAAGGATTCCTGAAAAGTCTTCCAAGTGAATTCACTGTCTTTCTGTTCAGGCATATTTTTAATCAAATAATACCTTAGTGCATCCTCATAACCAGGTAAATCGTCCAAATATTCATGAACCCATACAGCCCAATTTCGAGAAGTAGAAATTTTATCTCCTTCAAGATTCATAAATTGGTTGGCAGGAACTATATGAGGAAGAATAAATTCTCCATGAGCTTTAAGAATTGCAGGGAAAATAATACAGTGAAAAACGATATTGTCTTTACCTATAAAATGAATGAGTTGGGTATCCTTTGATTTCCAAAAGTCTTCCCATTGGCGATTATTTTTTCTTGCCCATTCTTGTGTTGCAGAAATATATCCAATTGGAGCGTCTAGCCAGACATATAATTTTTTACCTTTGCTTCCCGAAATATCTTGAGGAACATCAATGCCCCAATCAAGATCTCTAGTCATTGCTCTTGGTTGAAGCCCATTATCGATCCATGATTTACACTGACCAATAACATGATTTTTCCATTGCTCTGCATAATGGTGAAGTTCTCCATCTACCATGCCATTAACTATATAATCATTGAGCCATTCTGCATGTTGATCTAAAGGAAAATACCAATGCTTTGTAGATCTGAGTATTGGAGTTTGTCCGCTTAATACTGATTTGGGGTTGATGAGTTCAGTTGGACTCAAAGTACTTCCACAATTCTCGCATTGATCACCATAAGCGGATTCATGCGAACATTTAGGACAAGTTCCTATGATATATCTATCTGCTAGAAATTGATTGAATTGTTCATCATAATATTGATTACTTTCAATTTCTGTAAATTTATTTTCTTCATTTAGATGTTTAAAAATGTCTTGTGAAGTCTTATGATGATGATTTGAACTTGTACGATCATAATGATCAAAAGAGATTCCTATCCGATCGAAAGTTTGAATAAAAAGTTGATGGTACTTATCAATTATTTCTTGTGGGCTTAAATTCTCTTTCATAGCCCTCATGGTAATCGCAGCGCCATGTTCATCTGATCCGCAGACAAAGACTACATCTTTATCCATTAATCTCATAAATCTTACATAAATATCAGCTGGCAAATAAGCTCCTGCAAGATGACCTATGTGAAGAGGCCCATTAGCATATGGAAGCGCAGCAGTAACTAAGTGACGATTGAATTCGAGCATGAATTTTTTAAATCACGCGAATATAGAGCGAATAAATTAGACTTTTGAATGATGGTATATATTTTTTTAAAATTCGCGTCAAGAATTATCAAAAATGCTTCTATTCCTTAAAAATTGGAAATCTTTTAATGATTGAGCCACTTTTTAGTATAATATAGTACAATCCTCTACTTAGATTTTCAAGATTTAGCTTATTGGATATTAATCCTTCTTTTTTAAGAAATTGCCTTCCTTGAAAGTCAATAATTTCCAATAAATCTATAGGTGAAATTTCTAAATTTAGTATTTCTTTCACATAAATTATAGCTCTACTTTGCTTGACCGTGTAATGATTAATGTTAAGAATTGTATTTAAGCTTGAGCTATAGAGCTTCCCTCCATTATTTAAGGTTGAATTATATTCATCACTAATAAATAAGTCTGTGTTCGAATCAAAGCAAATTCCTTCTTTTTGACTATAATGACCTAAAGTTATTTGCTTTACTGGTGATTCAAAAAACTTTTCTTGATTTAAGGGAAAAAATAACCAAATTCTGTCATGAGATAATAAAATGAGTTTGTTATGATCTGGTGAAATGGCAGCAGCAGTTACCCAAAATAATATGGATGGTCCGGGGCCAGTAATAAAGCTATCCGCTGGATTAATCTTATAATCACCTGCCTTGTCTTCTACTTTATAATGATAGGTATATCCCGAGAATGGAGAAGTTCTATTTTTAGAGAAGAGATGAATCTTATTGTTGAGCCAAATCATAGCTTCCATATCAAAATTCTTGAAAGCATCCGATGGAGGAAATTCAGATTGATTAGAATATTGGAAATTTATTATATCAGCCATCACTTTGTCTGATTGTATTAAATCAATATTATAAATTTTATAAATTTTAAGATCTTTTCTATTGTTGCTGTTGTTGCCAAAATCACCAATAAAAATATTGCCTTGATCATCTGTACAAATCTCTTCCCAGTCTACGTTGGTAGCATTTTTAACTTCGACTGTTCTAAGAATATTACAATTTGAATCAATTTCATAAAGTTGTGGTTTTCCATCACTATCATTAATAGTCCAAAAACTATGCCCGTTATTTATCGTACATATTCCGGATGATTCACTTATTGAGTTAGGAAAATCGCAGTGATCCTTGATACTTATACTTTGTGCAAGCATTGATTTCATTACGAAATTTAAAAAGAAAAATAGTATGAGGATGAGCCTACTTTTGAACATAAATAAGATATTTATTAAGAAAATAGTCTTCAATGAATTTATCTGAAATAGTCCATTGTTCAAAATGTTTAGATCTATTCAATTGAGCAATCTCTTCATGAATGTCCCCGCCTTTATAAGCAATCAAACCATTAGGAATGGAATTCATTTCTTTAGATTCAAAAGAATTTTTTGTCCAAAAGATTAATTCAGTCAGCTTGGCAACCGCACGTGTTACTACAAATTGAAAATTCTCCACATGATCTTCAGATCGAGTATGATATGCTCGAACATTTTTGAGATTTAGTACTTCTACAACTTCTCGAACTACCTTTATTTTTTTACCTATTGAGTCAATTAGTACAAATTCGACTTCGGGAAAATAAATAGCAAGAGGAATGCCTGGAAACCCTCCACCACAACCTAAGTCCATGATCTTAGTT
>JBDSHL010000491.1:0-7791 GCA_039918515.1 Saprospiraceae bacterium
TATGTGATATTTCATTTAATGCATTAAGTGAAACTTCTACTATTCCAAAAATAAAACTTAATTGGATTGACCAGAATAATTTGATTTTACAATCTTCAGAACTCATTTATCCTTATGAAAAATCAAATTATCAATTTCATTACTCAGTTAAAGCTCCAAATTCAGAAAGCTCTTTTGTTAAGCTAAAGATATATTTTTTATCCTATAAAAATCAGATTTATTCCATTAAAAATCTAAAGTACACGATCTATAGTAAATGACCTACTATACTTTAGAAAATAATTGGATAAATTGGCTAAGAACCACCACTATAATTACACTTATAACATTGTACCACAAAAAACCTAAGTCACTGCTACTAAATAAATAAAATACAGTAAGTTGAGCCATACATGCTGCATAAAATACTGCAGTTGATTTAACATTTTTGAATAAAAAGGCTACGATAAAAATACCTAAGACACTTCCGTAAAATACTGAACCAACAATATTGATAAACTGAATTAGATTCTCAAATAGACTTGCATAAAATGCAAACCCCAAAGCAACACATCCCCAAATAATAGTATAAAGTTTTGAAAACTGAACTTCTGACCAATTTGTATTGAGATTCGGAAATAGTCTAAGGTGCAAATCAATATAAGTTGTGCCTGCTAATGCATTTAATTCAGCTGAAATACTGGACATGGCTGCACATAAGATTACAGCAATCAACAATCCAATTAATCCTTTTGGCAAATAATTCAAAATATAATGAAGAAAAATATAATCCTTATCATTTGCTTCTATCTTACTATTCGATGATTTGATAGAAACCGCTGTCAATTGCTGTAATTCTGTCTGTTGGTTTCTAAGCTTTAATAATTCTTCCTTATTAATCTCGGCATTTAGACTTAAAAGATTCTTTCTATTAGAATTGATTGAATCATTGCGAATAGAATATTCTTGGTATAGACTTGGATTTGTTTCTTTAAAAGTCGAAAGCACTTTCGCATTAAAGGATAATGGTATATCTTGAAAAAGTAAAAAAACATAAAGCATTACTCCACACATAAGTATAAATATCTGCATGGGTATTTTCAATAACCCATTAAAAACGAGTCCTAGACGGCTCTGATTTACGTCTTTACCTGTTAAATATCTTTGTACTTGTGATTGATCAGTTCCAAAATAGGCCAGTGACAGAAAAAATCCACCTGTTATTCCAGCCCAAAAATTATAACGATCATTCCAGTTAAGAGAAAAATCCAATGGATTAATCTTATTCATCCATCCAGCTATTTGAAGTGATTGGTGGAGACTCACTTCGTCTGGCAATTTCCATAACATATAGAATAAAGCAAAAACCATCCCAATAAAAATTACTGCAACCTGATGTATTTGAGTTACAGACACCGCCTTCGAGCCTCCGCTTACTGTATAAATAATGACCAACAATCCAGATACTAAATGTGTCCATTGCAAATTCCATCCAAAAACAGCGGACAAAATTATTGAAGGTGCATATAAGGTTATACCTGCAGCTAATCCTCTTTGAATCAGAAATACAATAGCTGCAAATAATCTAGTTTTCAAATCGAATCTCTGCTCCAAAAACTCATAAGCAGTAAAAACTTTTGCTTTGTAAAATGCGGGAATAAAAAAAATACAAATGACAATCATAGCGAATGGCAATCCAAAGTAAAACTGTACAAACTTCAATCCATCTGAATAACCCTGTCCTGTAGTAGAAATAAATGTAATTGCGCTTGCCTGAGTTGCCATAACAGCAAGACCGACCTGCCACCACCTTTGATCCTGATTGCCAAGCAAATAGTCTTTAATACCAGATTGCTTTCTGGTTTTCCACCAACCATATATAGCAATAAACATTAAAGTCGATATCAATACAAACCAATCAATGTTACTCATATTAACTATGGTACATCATTGATAAAATATATAACATTGCAACAATACATACAAAAACTAGTGCAATGAGAAAGTAGTACTTTTTAAAATTATCGTCAAAGAATCCCACTAAAAAGAAACTAAATTAGCAAATAATCTATAGGCTCCTGGAACTGCTGCTGGGAGTTCTCTAAACCAGGAGATAGGGGTATAGATGATGCTACCCTTTCCGATTTTTTTATAGAGTATAGCAGAATTCAGTTCTTTTTCATTTGGATCATTCATTGCAATTACTTCTTCCCAATCTTTAGAGTATTGATTTGGAAAATAAAGTCCTCTTTCCTGAATCCAATGATCAAAATCTGCTTGTGTTATTTTATTAGGTTGATTTAAAATTGGGTGCAATGGATTTAAAATTCTAACTGGTGAATTTTCATCTGTAACTCTGTCTCTTGAAATTTTGAAATCTACTCCTAAAAAATCTCCAAGCAATAATTCTGAAGTAGTATTGTATTGAAAAATCACTTTCCCTCCTCTATTGACATAATTCATAATGGCTTCTTGATAAATTGGAAGATTCTCTCTTGTATTCCAAGCGCGAATTCCAAAAATTAATACTTGTATTATGTTTGGATCAAGTCGAGAAATGTCTTCAGGATTGATTTCTTTCACTTCGAAATTAAGTTTGCGCAATGCTTCATCAATAAAATCTCCAGCTCCATTAATATAGGCTATTTTTTTTGGAATAATTTTTAAATCAATTGCAGAAATTTTAATCATTGCAGGAGTAAGCACATTTTGCCAAGGAATATGACTATACTTAATTTGCGTGTGGGTGTATGCTTGTGAATTATTAATGAGCACTGGAATTTCATTCATTTGATTATTCAAGTCTTCTGGAATAATTTGAAACTCCAATACACTAGATTCATTTGCATTCGCAAATTTATAAGAAATATGTTCTGGCTTACATTTAACCTGTGCAGGAAGATTAAGACTTACTGTTCCAGCTTGATTCGCTGCCCAGGATTTTAAAGTTAATTTTAAGCTAGCGCCTTTTTTGTCAATAACGATAAGACTTTGATCTAATGGTTCGATTGTAACTGAAGGAAAAACATCCAAAGGTTGTCTAATCTCTCCCAATACGGGATCATCATTTTTATAAATAATATCTTTACTTACTGCATACGCTTTGTCATTTAATAAAATATTGAATTCAACTTTCAATTCTCGCTCTTGAGTCGGATTTGAAATTTTAGTGACATCATCAAATTTATAATAAGATCTACCCCGTCCATATTTTAACCAAAACGGTGAAGTATTCGAAATACCCTTTAGCGTTATTTCTTTTGACCAAATATTTGGAACATTTACTTCGAGTAATTTTCCAAATGTAGTATCTAGATTTAAGGGAAGAAATTTAATACTTTCTAATTTACATTTAATAGTATTCCTACAAATAAATTCTGTGTTGACTTTAATAGAATTATCATTTGAAATAATCTGTTTATCTGTATAAGCTTCAGAATAAATTCCAGCGCATTGCAAGATAACTTCTTTAATTTCATTTAATTTAATTGATCTCCAATGTCCAGGTGATAACTCACTAATATACCGTTCGGCTTTTTGCAATAAAGGAATACTCATAGATGGATTATTAATATTAAATTCTACTATCACCTGATTGATTAATTTTAGAACATTACCTCCCCCATTAATTCTAGTCCAGGTTAAATCCAGTCCATCGAATGGAGAGGATTGATCATGTTCTTTGGCTTTATCTATCCTTTCAAAATATTCCAATTGACTACCTCTTGTACTATTGATTCCAAAACCTTGTGATTTGTGCATACTTCGACTTTGAGAAGAAATTTCTCCATTTGAGACACCAATAGACGGATAATAAGAACCTACATCAAGGGAATATAAATTTGATTTATCAGAGGCATCAAATTTTTCCTTAGAACCAAAGAAAAAATAAGAAGTATTAAAGAAAATACGTGGAATAATTATGGGTTCGAGATCTTTCAACTCCTCACGTCTATATAATGCACTTCCAGACATTTGGAAAGCATCAAATCCAAGTTGTGCAGATGCAGTGTGATGACCGTGTGTTTTGCCACTGGTGCGATGATCAAAACGATTAATGATGACATCAGGCTGGAATTGACGAATGATTCTGACTAAATCATAAAGCAGCGTATCCTTGCTCCAAATTTGAAAAGTTTCTTCTGCATTTTTGGAATAACCGAAATCATTAGCCCTTGTAAAAAATTGAATTCCTCCATCAATTTTTCTTGCTTCCAGCAACTCATTAGTTCTTATAACTCCAAGAAATTCATCTAATTGAGCACCAATTAAATTCTGGCCGCCATCTCCCCTTGTCAGAGAAACATATGCCGTTCTAAATTTTTTATCTTTAGACAAATAAGTAATTAATCTGGTATTCTCATCATCCGGATGTGCGGCTATATAAAGGACCGAACCTAGCACGTTTAACTTCTTAATATTTTCAAGTATTTCTGAAGAAGGCTTAGATTGCCCATGGAGGATTAAGGCAAATTGGGCAAACCAAAGGATAGAAAATAATATTTTACAATTCATAATGCTAAGGAATGAAATATTTAACAAAGAGTTCAAATTCTTCGAAACAATAAAGGCATTTTTATCTTTATCATTGTTAATTAAGTGAAATATTGAATTTTAAGCCAGCCGTTAAGCAATCTTTCGAAAAGAAAGTCCTTATTCTAGGACCTTGTAGTGCTGAGTCCTATGAACAACTTGAATTAGTAGTTCTTAGTACAAAGGAATTGAATCCTGATCTAATTCGGGCAGGTGTTTGGAAACCAAGGACAAGGCCTGGACATTTTCAAGGAATTGGAGAAAAGGCTTTAGAATGGATAGAAGACTTAAGTAAAAAATATGCTTGCAATTTTTGCACTGAAGTTGCCAATGCCAAACATGTTGAGAAATGTCTAGAGGCAGGAATAAAAACACTCTGGATTGGAGCAAGAACAACTGTCAATCCTTTCTATGTCCAGGAAATTGCCGATGCGGTCAAAGGAGTTAATGTTAATATTATGATTAAGAATCCCTTAAATCCTGACTTATATCTCTGGTTAGGGGCAATTGAGCGAATATATGAAGCTGGAGTCAACCATATTTCAGCCATTCACAGAGGATTTTCTTTTTATGGAAATTCAATTTACAGAAATGTACCAAGGTGGCAAATCCCATTGGAACTACGAAGAAGGTTACCAGATCTTCAGCTTATTGCGGATATCAGTCATATTAGTGGTACTCCTGAACATTTATTGGAGATCGCTCAGATCTCAATGGATCTTAATTATGATGGCTTAATGGTTGAGACGCATCCGAATCCTCAACAAGCTCTTAGTGATGCGGATCAACAAGTCACCATGGAGTTTCTAAAAAATGAAATTCTAGGTAAGCTTATTCAAAGAAGCCAATCCACTGCTGATAGTGAATTCAATAATAGAATTAATAAAATAAGAGCGAACATTGATCAGATTGACCAACACATTATTGAATTATTGGGTGAACGAATGCTATTGGCTGAAACCATTGGAGATGAAAAAAAATTAAATGGAATTTCAATCTTTCAACCAGATCGTTGGAATGAAATTATTCAAAAATTAAAATCACTCGCACTAGAAAATGGATTAAGTGAAGAGTTTGTTTTTTCTCTCATTGAAGCCATTCATATTGAGTCAATACAGCATCAGAGTAGGAAGATGAATGAGGGATAGTAGGATTTATGATTTAGGATTTAGGCAGTAGACTGCAGGTATTAGGCTGTAGGAAGTAGGAATTAGGAGTTAGGAATCAGGGATCAGGAGTTAGGGATTAGGTAGTAGGCTGTAGGGATTAGGCAGTAGGGATTAGGGATTAGGAATTAGGAATCAGGAGTTAGGGATCAGGAGTTAGGGATCAGGAGTTAGGGATTAGAAAATTAGAAATTTTGTAAAATATTCAATGATAGAAATATATTACTATGATTAAATGTTGGAAACTCAAATACAAATAGGGTATTTTATAATTAAAAATACTTAGAATTGTCTTATACTTAGTCAACTTTTAATAAATTCAATTTTAATTATTGGTTTGATTTGTTAAGTAATTGGAAAAATTTGTAATATTTTAATTTATAACTTTGTATTGAGAATTATATGAATATCAGAAGAGCTTTATTAAGTGACATTGAAAAACTTGCTGTACTATTTGATCAATATAGAGTCTTTTATGATAAAAGTACCAATGTAAAAGCTGCAGAACACTTTCTTACTGAAAGAATCACAAAGAATGAATCAGTTGTTTTCATTGCTGAAAATGACCGAAAGGAACTCACTGGATTTGTTCAACTATACCCCATTTTTTCAAGTACTCGAATGAAAAGGTTATGGCTGTTGAATGACTTATTTGTTCAAGACCGGTTCAGATCACAAAACATTTCCATACAATTGATTGATGCAGCGAAAAAGCTAGCCGTGGAAACAGAATCTGCTGGCTTGATTCTAGAAACGGCAAAGTCAAATTTTATTGGAAATAAATTGTATCCTAGAACAAATTTTGAATTGGATAATGAGCACAATTATTATTCTTGGAGTCCAGAATAAATTATTAAATTAAAACAAATAACTTTAAAATAAAAAAACACCAATGAAAAGATCTCAAATATTTCCGATGCCTGAATATTTCGACCGTTACATTAACCTCGTAGATGATGTTGAATTATTAGAAGCACTTCAAACTTCCATTGACGAAATTGATTCCTTTCCGCTTCAACAATGGAAAGAAATTGGAGACAAAGTCTATGAACCAGGCAAATGGACCATCAAAGATATTATCCAACATATAATTGATACAGAAAGAATATTTACTTATCGATCCTTAGTATTTGCAAGAGGTGAGAAATCGATTCTTCCTTCTTTCTCCGAAGACGATTATGCCTTGCAAGCAAATGCATCAAAAAGAAGCTTGGAAAGTTTAATAAATGAATTGCGCTTAACGCATCAATCAACTAAGTCAATGTTTGAATCATTTACAGAAGCTATGCTCAATTCAATTGGTATTGGATTTAGAGGCGAATATTCAGTTGCCTCTATTGCTTTTATCATACCAGGACATCAAAGATGGCATTTGAAGGTGATTGAAGATAAATATTTATCTTTGATTAACTAATTGCAATAACCGATCTATCAATCAAGGATAAACGCCTTGAAAAATTACTACACCTTAAATGACATCTAGCAGACGTTACTGATTTATTAAAGTGGAATTCAGGAACAAAATAAATAAGTACTAAAATGTCATGTAATAAGCATCTTGCTTTCTTCGAGTTTACTTCTTACTCCTTAATAATTTTTCCTGCATAAATTAACTGTCCTTCTTCACCATATACTTGAACCAAATATAATCCATTGATCAAATCTTTCACATTAACGCTAATCTGAATTGAACCACTTAATTTTTGATCGAAACAAATTTTACCTTCCATATCATAAATCAATATTCTAGCCATTGGAATAACTGAATTCTTAATATTCATTACATCTTGTACAGGATTAGGAAATAGAACCAAATTTTCAATTTTAATATTTTTTGTTTGAGTTAATCCAAGATCAGATGCAGCCCATCGCGAAGTGATATATCTGTCGAATGCATTATATGGCTGTGCATTGCGCAATCTAAAGTTGGTCGACCATAGTATATCACCATTATCTAGCTCATTTATGATACCGCTTGCACCATTATAACCTGGAGCAAGTAAAATTTGCTTAGTTAAAGTAAAATTACCCTTTCCATCTGTCTTGTAGAAATAAAACCGGTCCTTATTTGGAGAAGATGCTTTATTTGTTTTTAACAATAACAACATTCCTG
>JBDSHL010000492.1:0-3370 GCA_039918515.1 Saprospiraceae bacterium
TACGTCCACCATTTCCACCAATTGTAACAGCACTATCTGCTGCAATTGCTACTGCGTGTTTATTTAATATTCCTACTACTGCCGTCATATATTATCAAATTGATTCTGTGAAGCAAAAATACATTAATAGTGATATATTAATAAATATTTTTGTCAACTATATTTTTCAGGATAGTCTATTTTTTTTACTTATTACGAATGTTAATCCCACACATTTTTAATCCCACAATTGTAATGCCTATACCATCGAGATAAAATCGTCATGTTTAAGATCAAATTTAGAGATTTATTACTTCATTGCGGTTTTTTTTCTTCCTATAGGCGTACAAGTACTTTTTTGATCAAGGAGGTGGACAAGTATTGTGTAAGTCTTGCGACGGTTATCCTAAGGTTGCAGGCTCATGCTAAAGCTTGACAAGTTCCGCCAACGCCAAACAATCGACCTATGCATTCTAACAATGGTTATTCTAATGATACAGCAAAGACCAAAGCTACAAGTTATTCTATGGGAATTAATTCATTACGCAATCGTCTTTGCAATATCCTGACGATAGGCTCGATATGCAGGTATAATGGCTGCTATAATTCCACAAATTAATGAAATGATAAAAATATAGAATTCTTCTATGCAAAAATAATTACCATAAATTCCATATTTATCTCCCAGATCAAAAAGCATTGCAGCTATTTGTAAAAATCCATGTGCTAATAGTATCCCGATCATGCTTCCAAGAGCACTTAGTATCAATCCTTCAGAAATCAATAAAAAAAACAGAAATCTTGGTGAAGCACCACCAATTCTTAGAATAGCCAATTCAAGTTTCCGCTCTTCAAGAGCTAGTACCAAATTAATAAAAATTGCAATGCTGGATAAAAAACCAAGAATAATCGCAATCCAATATAATAAATCACTGGCAGAATTGGTCAATTCATATAATCTACTAATTTCGATTGCGGGATTCACAGCCATTAGTTTGGAACTTTCATTAATACTTCGTCCAAAATTCAACGTTTGAATATTGTTGCCTCTGAATTGAATAAGTACAGAACTTACTTCCTTGTCACTTTGAACTAAATCTTGGTTATGAAGTATCACTTCAGGAGTAGATATTGTGTCATCTTCATGATGATCTAAATCTTTATGATCATGCTCTTTCCAATAGGTTGAAATTGGAGTGAAAATTAATTTGTCAACTATGGTTTTTTTCTTTTTTAAAATGCCAACTACAATTAAACCATGTTCATGTTTCATTTCATTTTCTAAATCAACCAACCCGTGATTGCTGAAAATAGTGTCATTGATCTTTATTTTTTCACGTGTTGCGATTTCAGAACCTATTACAATTTCAAAGTTATGAGCATACATTCTTCCTTTCTCAATTTCTAGATTCATCCATTCAAAATATTCCAATGTCGTTCCTACAATTCTAGAAGACTTGTAACTATCTCCTAGCGCTAATGGACTACTTCGTTGAATAAGTGGATGTGTGGAGCGAAGAAAGGGTTTGATATCTTCCACTTTGATATTACCCGTTGGGGCATCAATGTGAAATATATTGCAAAGTACAGATTGTAAGGGAGATCCTTTAGCACAAAGAATCATGTTGATGTTTTCACTTGTTTTGCCTAAGTGATTTCCAAATTGTTTATTAATCAGTATGAGCAACACTATAAGAGAGACTGCAACTGCAACCAACATCAAATTAAAGATCGATTTTAATGGATGCAACCAAAGATTTTTCCAAACCAAACGACTGTAATTCAAGAGAGTAGAATTTTATTGTGAAAAATTCTTTTCAGTCTTTCATCATGGCTTACTACAATTAGGGATGCATGATGAGTTTTGGATTGTTCTATTAAAATCTCTCCTAATTTAATGGTATTTGTATCATCTAATGAAGAAGTTGGTTCATCTGCAAGTATAAGTTTAGGTTTATTTATTAATGCTCTTATCAACATTAACCTTTGTTGTTCTCCCTGCGAAAGTGTATTGGTTTTTTGATTTATGGTGTGCTCTAAATTTAGTTCAATTAATAAAGAAAGGCAATAATCTTTATCAATCTGATCCGCACTAATTTTCTGAGATAAAAGTAGATTATCAAGTACACTTAATGATCTTATAAATATTGGTTTCTGTAAACAAACGCCAATATTTTTACCTCGAAAATTATCTCTTTGAGAATCGGAAAGTTCTTCCATTTTTTGGTCATCAAATTCTACCGAACCTTCATCTTGCGTAATTAATCCAGCAAGAATATGCAAAAGGCTTGTTTTACCACATCCTGAAGGGCCATGAATTAATAGTACTTCAGCATTTTGTACTTTAAAATCTGGAAAAATTATTTTTCTATCTTTGGTATAGCTTTTTACAAGTCCGAAAGTTTGAATCATCTTTCTATCTTGTCAGATACATATTCCTGCGCGCATCTAATTCGCGGAAAAAAGGATCGTGAAGATCTTTAATATAATAAATCGCTTCACCTGTTGATTTCATTTCAGGGCCTAAACTAATATCAACTCCTGGAAATTTATTAAAAGAAAATACTGGAACCTTTATAGCGTAACCTTTCAATTTGTGATTAATTTCGAAGTCTTTTATTTTATGTGTTCCTAGCATAACTTTGGTGGCAATATTCAAATAAGGAACTTCATAAGCCTTGGCGATAAATGGAGTTGTACGCGAAGCTCTTGGATTGGCTTCAATGACATAAACCTGATCACCTTTTATTGCAAATTGAATATTTATCAGACCTCGAATATTAAGTCTGAATGCAATTCGCTTCGCATATTCAATCATTGAGTCAATGGCTGTCTGACTTAAACTATAGGTTGGAAGTACTGCAGAGCTATCTCCCGAATGTATACCTGCTGGCTCTATATGTTCCATTATTCCCATGATATGAACTTCATCACCATCACAGATTGCATCTATTTCAGCTTCTTTGGCTCTTTCAAGGAATTGATCAATTAAGACTTTGTTGTCTGGCATGTGTTTAAAAATATTCAACACATGTTTTTCCAATTCATCATCATTTATCACAATCCTCATTCTCTGACCACCAAGAACATAGGAAGGTCGAACCAGAACTGGGTAAGAAATTCTTTTAGCAACCACAAGTGCTTCATCCGTATCTTTGGCAACACCGTAATTGGGATAAGGAATATTCATTTCTTTTAGAAGATCAGAGAATCTGCCTCTGTCCTCTGCAATATCCATATTATCGTAAGATGTACCTACCAGATGAATTCCTTTTTTGTGAATTTTTTCAGAAAGTTTTAGAGCTGTTTGTCCACCTAATTGAACAATTATTCCATCTGGTTTTTCATGATCAATAATTTCTTCCAAATGTTCCCAGAAAACAGGTTCAAA
>JBDSHL010000493.1:0-7573 GCA_039918515.1 Saprospiraceae bacterium
TTGTCAATGTATTATTCTATGAATGGTTTATTAAAACCAATTCATTTCGTAATTTTCAAATTAAACAATTCTTAATTCTTAGAAAAAAACAAATACTCGTTCTATTAGCAGTTATTGTTCTACCAATACTCATATCATTGTATAGATATTCCACTTATCTTCCTGAAGGTAAATATGGCGAAGTCTGTCTCGTTCAGCCAAATTATGAACCTCATTATGAAAAATTTGTAGTACCAGAAATGGATCAAATTACCAGACTTGGAAGACTTGCTGAGTTAGTCATAAATAAAGAAACGAAGTTTATTGTCTTTCCAGAAACAAGTTTCGGTGATACTGGAGATGGACCTCTTAACAAAGATCGAATTGGTGATGATAACAGAATAATCTTATTCTATGATTTTATAGAAACTCATATGAATATTCCAATTGTAATGGGTGTCACTACAGTCCATATTTTGAAGGATAGCTCTAAGCACACTCCATTTACCAGAATTAATCCAAGAACGAATTCCGCCTATGAAATAGCCAATAGCGCTATTATTCTCAAGAATAGGACGGAGCAAATTCCAGTATATAATAAATCAAGGTTGGTTCCTGGAGCCGAAATCTTTCCATATCGGAAGATTCTACCTTTTTTGAAACCTATAGTAGATATGCTTGGTGGTTCAATTCAAGGGTTGGCAACACAAGAAGAAAGATCAGTATTTGAAAGTAATGGTTATATCATAGCCCCTGTAATTTGTTATGAAAGCATTTATGGCAATTATCTACGAGGTTATATTAAGAATGGAGCACAGGCGATTTTTGTGATGACCAATGATGGATGGTGGGATGATACACCAGGATACAAACAACATATGGCTTATAGTAAGTTAAGCGCCATTGAATTTAGAAGACCAGTCCTGAGATCTGCTAATACGGGAATTACATGCTTTATTAACTCCAAAGGAGACGTGGGGAAATCAATCAATTATGGAGTACATTCAGCTATAAATCAAGGTATTACATTCAGTACCGAAATGACCTTTTATAGTTTATTCGGTGATCTTATTGCATATGCAGCATTCATTACTGCCTTTATATTATTGATTTTGTTCTTCCTAGTCAAGCAAAAGAAACATAATTAAGAGCAAATATTCAATCTCCAAAAATCAATTTACACTTATTGTAAAAATAATATATTAAAAGCCTTATAATACTATTATATTGATATTCAAATATTTATGCATAATGTTTTACAAAAATATTAAAAATATTACAAAAATTCACTATTTTTTAAAGATTGGCAAGATTTCTGCTTATTGATATATGTCGGAGAAATCCGATATGTATCCAAGAAATGAGATACAACAATTTCTGAGGTCGGTTCGCTGGGGGGTATGAACCGATCTCTTTTTTTTAGCCGACCCTAAAGACCTTTCTTGAGACCTAAATTCAGATTTCTAAAGTAAATAACTAACCTTTTTTCGAGTTATTGCTCCATATGGATAAACTTGGACATTGTTGAACAAGATCCTGATCTATATCACTATAAATCTTAGGTACATGAACATTTAGCCATTTTCGAAAAATTTCATTTTTCTTTAATTCTTTGGCGGCTTGTTGAATCTTTGCATAATCCTGAAGTAGATTAGCTTTATGAGGCGAAGTTCTCGAGATTAGTTTGAATATTCTATAATATTTTTTTCCTTCTGGATCTGTGCTTTCAACAACATTTGAAATTTCACCCACTTTTATATTGTCCACTGCAAAATAAACATCAGGATCTAAATCTGCAATTTCAAAGTATGAATTTCCTGTTTTTTGATTTACAAGTTGACCACCAAAATTATAAGTTTCAGCTTTCTTATCACTGTACTTTCTTACCATTTGTTCAAAAGGTATTGAATCTTTAAGCATCTTCGCTCTAAGATCTTCAATCTCCTTTCTTGAAGCAGCGTTGTCTTCATCGCTTATTTTTGATTTAATAAGTATGTGTCTTGTATTAATACTATTACCTCGACGCCCAAGCAGTTGAATAATATGATAACCAAATTCAGTTTCAACTATTCCAGAAATAGAATCTTGTTCCAACTTATAGGCTACTGCTTCATATTCTGGAACCAATGTTCCTCGTTTCATCCAACCCAAGTTGCCTCCTTGTTTACCTGAGGCTAAATCATCTGAGTAAATGGACGCTTGTTTTTCAAAACTCTCACCGTTCTTTATTTTTTGCAAAATTTTATTTAGTTTTTCTTTTGCATTATCAATTTCAACTTGACTTGGAATAGGTTTGATCACTATTTCTCTAATTTCAACTTCTGAACTGAAATATGGAACACTATCTTTTGGTATTGACTTATAAAAAGTTTCTGTTTCCTTCGGAGTAATGGTTACATTCCCTACGATTTTATTTTGAAGTTTTTCAGAAAGCAATTGTGCTTTAAGATCTTCCTTGAATCTGTTGCGTACTTCTGCAACCGTCTGACCATAATATTCTTCGAATTTTTTAGTATCATTACCCATGTATTGAAGTATTTGATCAATACGTGAAGAAAGTTGATTCTCAATTTCTTCATCTTTCACTTCAACACTATCTAGTTTAGCTTGATGTACCATAAATTTTTGGACAAGAATATTTTCTAAAATAGAACAGTAATCGGATTCATTAACATTGGTTTGTTTGTCTTTAATGAAGGCAATCTGTTCCTGCCAATCAGAATAAAGTACAATTTCAGAACCTACTTTGGCTATTATTCTATCTATTTTCTTCACTTGAGAAATTGCACATGTTGATGCTAAGACTATTAAATAATAAATCTGGACTAATGCTTTCATTAAATTATTGTTATTCTAAAATTATTTTAAATAAATATTTATCTCCTTAGATTTTAATGCTGATAAATAAAGTTGTTTTTTTCGTTCTTCTAAGGTTTTAAGCGTTCTAATATGTAAAATGGATCTAAATGCTTGTTCCTTTACAAAGGATAAGGGTGGATCTTCATTCGGTTTTACCAAGTCAATGACCTTGATATAATATAAAAGATCATTATCTTTAAAGGTTTGTTGCATTCCTTTCTCTAATTTACTAAAATTTATTAAATGGGTTGGAAAAGCATCTTTAATTTCATCCCATTTTTGCCATTTTTCAACACTGAGTATTTGGTCTTCTGCATGATCGGCGCAATATTTCTGTAGCATTGTGAATTGAGCTTTGGTCGGATTCTCCCACAATGGCTTAAAGATTTTTTCGTCTAGATTAGATTTTTTAATCTTTACATATAAGATTTTTATGATTGGTCCATCTAATTTATATTCTCCTCGCTTCTCAATATAAAAGTCCATTAACTCTTTATCAGTGATGTTGGTGTCTACTTTCTCTTGAAGTATTTGGGTTTCGTATTTATCAATGAGCAATGAGTTTCTATAATCTTCAATCAAGGCATCAATCTCTTCATTTGACTTTAAAACTTTCTTAGCCTCATCTAGAAAAACCATATCTCTACACCATATTTCCGCTAAGGAATAAAGTAAGTTCAGGCTATCCTTATATTCTAAATTTCCACTATTAAGCTTTGATACTAAATCTGAATAATATAAGTTATGTTTCCCTACTTTTGCAATGAGTTTATTGTCTTCTATAGAATAAGAAGGTTTCTTGCAATCAAGCAATACAATACTAAAAAATAAGGCTTTTAGTAAACTCCTATTTAACATGATTATTTTTTAACCATATTGGTTAGAGCTTCGTGATTTATTTCGACTTTGTATTTGTTTTTTAATTCATTGATCCAAATAGCTTCTAAATAATCTTGATAGTCTGCAATAATAAATCCTCTGGCTTCATCAATGGACTTAAAGGCCTTAGGTAAGATATCATCAATGGTCTTGAAAGAAAAAGATTGATTCGTGCTGGACCTTAATAAAGGAGTTGTATAATTTTTAGTGAATTGAAGTCCTTGATAGGATTCCTGATTTTTCTTTTCAACCACATTTTTCTGAAATGAAATAAAATTCTTTTTAGAATCAAATTTATTTATTGCTTTAGATATTCCTTTCTTCTGAGCATAAGCATAAATTTTATTTGCAAGTTTCTCATTGACGGTATCTATGGTAACCGTTTGAATAACCGCCCTTTCATCCCATCTATAATTATCCTTATTTTTTTCATAGAATAATTTCAAGCCAGTGGTATCATCGGATGCACGATCCCAAACTACATTTTTAGTTGCTTCAAAAAGTAAAATTCCTTCTCTATATTCTCTCATTAAAGCTTTAAAATCTGGATATTTATCTTCTAACCTACTTTCTTCATATTGCAAGCATTTCTGTGAAACAAATTCACTTAACATTGATTTCAAAGTGTTCTTTACATTTTTATCATCTGCTCCTTGAACTCGTAATCGAGAATTTGTTTTAATAAAATCTAAAAATTCAACACTGTTAATATTGTTCTTACCTAAGACCGCAACTGTTTCGTTGGTGATGTTTTCCGGAGCAATCCATTTGTAAGTAAAAAAGCTAGTATCCATCTTCGAAGCCAATCTATCCAAAGCAAGTTTGTCTTCTTTATATCCAGCTTCATCTTTAATTTTTTCAATCAAACTTCCTTGCGCTTGCTTGAATCTACTATCTCTGGTTATATCTGCTTGAATTTTTCTTTTTGCTCTTTCATAAGGCAATTCTTCTTCTTTGCGCAATCTCTTTATGATATGCCATCCAATACTTGTTTCAATTGGTTTAGCTATTTCACCATCAGTAGGAATACCAAATGCAACATCTTCAAAAGAAGATTCAAATTGATTGATTCCAAAAAAACCGATATTTCCACCAATTAAATTACTGGTATTATCTTGACTATAAACCCGCGCTAATTCTTCAAAACTAGCACCCCCTTTGATGGCTGAATAAATGCTGTCAGCTCTTTGTCTTGCTACTTCGTCAGGCTTTGACTTCATTCCTTTGCGAATTAGAATGTGCGCTGCTTCCATTTTTCTTCTTGCAGGTCTTGAATCAATTAATTGTATAATTTGATAACCAAGTTTCGTTCGAAATGGCATAGATACTTCACCATTCTTCATATTGTACACCTTGCTTTCAAAACTATAAAATCCATCTGGCAACATTGCAGTAAACCAACCCAAATAACCTCCTTGTTGTGCTGAACCTTTGTCTTCAGAATATTTCTTCGCAGCTCCTTTAAAGTCATTTGAACTCTTAACTAAATTATAAGCTTCCATAGCTTTATTATAAGCCTTAAGGGTATCACTAGGACTTGCACTTTGAGCTAAGCTTATTAAAATGTGACCGATTAAAACATCTTTTTTCTGTCGATCATATACTTCCCTTGCCAATTTATCAACGACTTCTTTATCATTTAAATAATTCGTTGTTAATTGTTGTCTATACCCTTCGAGTTCTTTGATTAGACTCGGGATCGTGTCTAATTTCATATCTCTAGCTGCCTGAACTTTTAATTTGAATTTGATATAAAGATTAAGATATTCATCAAGTGATGATTTTGTATAATTGGCATCTTTACCATTATTCTTGTTGTAGATATATTCAAATTCTGAAACTTTTATCGGATTTTGATTAATTGTAAATAAGGTAGGGTCTAATTTCTGCGCAACGCCAATTTGATTGCTGAGAATAAAAATGAATAAAATACTTGAAAAAGTAACTTTCATGGGTTTATTTTTTAGAAGCAACAAAAGTAAAGATAGCAACCGTATTTCCTTATAATTATTGTGTAATTGTCTTGTTAATTAACGTTATACTAAGTAAAAGATATGGATTGTTTCGTATATTTCCTCAATTACCCAGATTTTTCACAAGAAATTATATTACAAGCTAAAAAACTTGCAAATCCCTAGAGTTATCGGGAGCACTTTCTCGTTTTTTTGTTCTCAATTTAACGATGCTAAATTTCCAGTAAAAAATCTCCATGCGTTTCCTGCCGAATAGCATGAGAGCTTGTCCGCCTCTGGCGGAAGCACCCCGTTAGCTATTGGGATTATTGGCCTTTCAGCCCTCATGACGAATTCTACTGAAAAATCTGGCTTAAAATAAAAAAAGCCGAGGATTTCTCTGTCGGCTTTAATTCTTAGTTTATTGCTTTATTTAGTTTAACTTCTCTGATAAAGTTTTACCAACTTTGAAGCGAACCACTTTCTTCTTTGGGATTTTAATCTTCTTGCCAGTAGCAGGATTTCTTCCTTCTCTTGCTTTTCTCAAGGACACTGAAAAAGTTCCAAAACCAACTAATGTTATTTTGTCTCCTTTCTTTAGTGCTTTTTCAATAGAAGTTATTACTGTATCCACAGCTGTAGCTGCTTGAGCTTTAGTAAGTTCAACTGCTTTTGCTACATTTTCAATTAAATCAGTCTTATTCATTTTTTTTAAATTTAGTTATCAAATCAGTCACAAATATATACAATTTTTTTAAATATGTTAATTTATTAATGTAAAAATCACTCTAAAACTTGTTATTTGTTGCTTTTATAAGGCTTTTCTTAATATTTTAGATAATTTTGACACTTATTTATAATGTGAACATGTTGAATAGAATTCTTAAAAATAAATTATTGAATACCTTGTTTCTAGGAGTTTTAATTACATTTCTTAGCCTTTCATGTCACAGGGGAACAGGCTGTCCTGCAGAGTCCGCTAATACCCGAATGGATAAAAATGGTTATCCAAAAGGCAAAACCAAATCAGGCTTATATGATAAGAAAGGAAGAATGAACAGCAATGGTTATAAGACGGATCGAAGAAAATCGAAAAAACATAAGAACTAAGCTTCTTCCGATAGCGAAGATTTTAACACATCTATGACTTTAACTTCAACTGGATCAACATTATTCCGTTCAGCCAAATATACACTTGTATAATCTAAAAGATGAACGAGGTACAGACTCCTTTCAATTAAAGAATTACCCTTCGAATATACTTCAATACAAGAGCCAGCGAAATGACTTACTATCTCTTTGGTCAATTCCATTCTAAATTGATTTCTGGGATTATCATCTGAATTTCGGAGAAAAATAACACCATACTCCGATTTATTTTCTCTCCAACCAACCAATTCATTATGGTTCATTTCTGGGATGACATGGTGCCAACAAAGCATTTTGGCATTCTCATTTATCTGTTGCCTAAATCTAACTGCAACGGGTTCAATTCTATCGGTTGAATAAATAATCGTTAGTTTATTATGAAGACTTGCCGCCAAATGCTTGGCTTTTTCTTGAATAGCCTCGGTTTCTTCCTTTAGCAGTTTAATCGTATCCTCTAGCTCTTTTTTAAATTCAGAATTTACAAGCCCTAACTTATTTAAAACAAATAATTGAGTAACGAGACTATAGCCTAAGCAAGCCCTTGGAGAACTCCAATGGTCTGGTAATTTAATATAATCTAAGTTGTTTGTCTCGGCAATCTCAATAAGTTTACCGCCAGAAGCAATACATATCAGTTTTGCGCCTTTTGCTAGACATGATTCAATATTGGTTAAAGTTTCCTCTGTGTTCCCTGAATAACTAGATGCAATAACAATGCTTTCAGTATTGATATATGATGGAGATTCGTAAGTTTT
>JBDSHL010000494.1:0-2788 GCA_039918515.1 Saprospiraceae bacterium
GATTTGGCTTATCTAGATATGCCTTTAGATTGATGGCATTAAATGGTAAAATCCCGGGAGTTACAAAAGCAAGCTGGTAATACAAGAATATTAAAACTAAACACAATGGCAGTTACAGATACTATAGCAGATTTTCTTACAAGAATTAGAAATGCTCAACAAGCAGGACATAGAATTGTAGATATTCCAGCTTCTAAAGAAAAGAAAACGCTGACTGAATTACTATACAGAAATGGCTATATTCTCAAATATACTTTTGTGGATACAGAAAATAAACAAGGTGAAATAAAAATCGCTTTGAAGTATGATCCTATCTCCAGAATTCCAGCGATTAGAGAATTGGTAAGAGTAAGTAGACCAGGAAGAAGAATTTATAAAGATGCAGACCATCTTCCTAGAATTATAAATGGATTGGGAGTTGCTTTTGTATCTACTTCTAAAGGCATTATGTCAGATAAAGACGCAAGAATAGCTCACGTTGGGGGAGAAGTTTTGTGTTATGTTTTATAATTTTAAATAAATAAGAGAAATGTCACGAATTGGTAATAAAATAATCTCTCTACCTAAAGGTGTTGAGATCAAATTAGAAAAAAACCTGGTTACTGCCAAAGGTTCTAAAGGAACCTTGTCACAAGTAATCGATCCTGATATTAAAATTTCAGTAGAAGATGGTGTTATAACAGTGTCTCGACCTACTGAACAGAAAAGACATAAATCGCTTCATGGATTGACAAGATCATTAATTTCTAATCTTGTTGTCGGTGTCTCTGAAGGATTTGTAAAGGAGATGGAATTAGTCGGAGTTGGATATAGAGTAAGCAATACGGGTAATCTTATAGAAATGTCAGTTGGTTTTTCTCATCCAATAATGTTCTTTGTTCCCGATGAGATTTCTGTTACTACGGTTACTGAAAAAGGTTCTAATCCAAAAATTATTATTAAAGGAAACGACAAACAACTGGTAGGTCAGATTTGTGCTAAAATTAGATCATTCAAGAAACCTGAACCATTCAAAGGTAAGGGCATAAAGTTCGTAGGTGAGATATTGAGAAAGAAAGCAGGAAAAACAGCAAGTAAAAAATAAACAGTAAAAATTAATCATATTTTTATGAGTAGTCAAATTGGAAATAGACAGAAAATTAAATATCGCATACGTAAAAAATTAAGCGGTACCACAGTTAGACCAAGATTATCTGTATTTAAAAGCAATACTGAAATCTATTGTCAAATAATTGATGACAGCATTGGCAATACATTATGTGCTGCCTCTTCTCGGGAATCAAAAACTTTGACGGGCACAAAAACAGAGAAAGCTAAAGCAGTTGGTGCAATTATTGCGAAGAAAGCAAGTGAAATGAAAATTAAAGATATCGTCTTCGATAGAAATGGTTTTTTATATCATGGAAGAATTAAGGCACTCGCCGATGCAGCAAGAGAGAATGGTTTAAATTTCTAATTTTTAAGATAAAAATAATTAATGGCAAAGTCAAATAATACAGTAAGGGTTAAAACAACAGAAACCGAATTAAAGGATAAAATGGTTGCGATCAACCGCGTTGCTAAAGTTACCAAGGGTGGTAGAACATTTAGCTTCTCTGCATTGGTTGTCGTGGGAGATGGAAAAGGTACAGTTGGTCAAGGTCTAGGAAAAGCACGTGAAATTTCAGATGCCATTTCAAAAGCCATAGATGATGCAAAAAAGAATATGGTCAAAGTAAATATTTACAAAGGAACTATTGCGCATGAACAATTAGGCAAATTTGGTGCCGGTAGAGTATTAATTAAACCAGCTTCAGAAGGAACAGGTGTTATTGCTGGAGGTGCTATGCGTGCTGTGCTTGATATTGCTGGAGTTCATAATGTATTGGCGAAGTCTCATGGCTCTTCTAATCCTCATAATGTGGTAAAAGCTACCATCGATGCATTGTCAAAAATAAGAAGCCCACACGAAGTGGCAAAAGTTAGAAAGTTACCAGTTGAAAAAGTTTTCTCTGGAGTAAATTAATTCAAAATGGGAAAAATTAAAATTATACAAAATCGTGGAGTTATAAAATGTAGCGATAGACAGAAAAAAACGATCGTTGCACTCGGTTTAAGATCCAGACATGATGTTGTCGAAGTTGAAGAAACTCCATCCATAAAAGGTATGGTTGATAAAGTTAGACATCTCGTTACTATAGAAAAGATAAATTAATATGGAGTTATATAATTTAAAACCAGCCAAAGGCGCTACGCACAGAGAAAAGCGAATTGGTAGAGGAGAAGGTTCAGGACATGGAGGAACCGCTACAAAAGGTCATAAAGGTCAAAAATCAAGATCAGGTGCCAAAATTAAGAGAGGATTCGAAGGAGGTCAAACTCCTATGCATCGTCGTCTTCCTAAGATAGGATTTAATAATATCAACAAAATTAATTACAAGGTTTTTAATATAGATCAATTTAAAGATTTTATGGATATTACTAAATCATCTGATCTTAATCCTGAATCAATTTTTCAATTAGGTCTTTGTAAGATTAAGGATAGAATTAAAGTTCTTGGAAGAGGTGATGCCCCTAAAGGTCTTAATTTGAAAGTTCATGCAGCATCTGAATCAGCAATTGAGAAAATTAAAGCTGCAGGTGGTTCAGTAGAAATTATCTAAAATTCTTATGAAAAAACTAATTGAAACATTAAAGAATATTTGGAGTATTAAAGAATTAAGGGATAGGATACTCTTTACACTTGCTTTATTATCAATATTTAGATTTGGCACAGCGATAGTTCTTCCCGGAGTTATTCCAAGTGTTC
>JBDSHL010000495.1:0-5003 GCA_039918515.1 Saprospiraceae bacterium
TACAATGCCATCCCTTTTTTCTCTTTGTTTCCAGGCATTAATCATATTAGGATAATCTTGTTTGGTTAATACAATTTCATCGCCTTTTTTTAATTTTAAGCCAAAAATTACGGTTTCTAATGCTTCAGATGAATTGCGGTTAAATGCTATTTCTTCAGGGGAGCAACCTGCAATTCTAGCCATATTTTTCCTTAAGGGTTCCCGTCCTTGATCCAAGATTCTCCACATATAATAGGAGGGTCCTTCATTGCACATTCGATTATAAAAGTCTAAAGCCTCTTGAACAACTCTTGGAGCCGGGGCAACTCCTCCATTATTCAAGTTTATCATTGAAGCAGATACAGAATAGGCTTCTCTGATACCTTGCCAGAAATGCTCGCCTTCTCTATCTCCAAGAGTCTTAAAATCATTGAGCTTAGTGTTGTATTCTTTCTCCATAGCTTTAAGAACTAAAGAGGGATTGCTTAGACCAATTATTGAAGCGCCAACATATTTGAACACGTTTCTACGATGCATAATATAACTTTGGCTTAAAACTACAACTTTTGTTAATTCTTGAAGCAGAAAAAAATTACACTCTTAAATCTATTTTACAAAATACAAATAATTGGCTTGTTCAAGATTGAAATATTTATTGTAGGATGCATTAATATCTGCAATTTGAATGTTGCGGTATCTTTCGAATTCGGTATTTACCAGATTAGCGTCACCAAGCCATTCAGAATAAGAGAAATTAAGTGCTTGACTTACAATTCCTATTTGAGAAGAAATATAGGCGCTTTCATTTTTGTTGAGGTATTTTTCAAAAGTGTAATCTGTCATAGGGTTTTTCTTTAATTCATCAAGTACTTCACTGAAAGCTAAAAGTCCTTGTTCAGTGCTTACTCCTTTATTTAACTTACCTTCGAAAATAATTAATCCAGGATCGTAAGTAGAGGTCATATAACAATCCACAGAGGAGAATAACATCTTTTCTTTTCTGAGTTTACTATATAGAATAGAAGACTTTCCTTCTGCAAGGATATCCGTAGCAAAATCCAGCTCATAGAATTCTTTACAACTGCGGGGACTTGCATGAAATGCAACATACATTGCCTCTTCAGGATAATCACCAGGAACAGTTAGTATTCTTTTCTCTAACTGAGGTTCTTCTAGCAAAAATTTTTGTGGTTCAATGTTTCTTTTTTCAATATTGCCAAAATATTTGTCGACAAGCTTTAATGCTTCTGATTCATTGATTTGTCCACTGATCACTAAAATCGCATTAGATGGATGATAATGTTTTTCAAAAAAATTCTCTACATCAGAATATTTCAGCATTGAAATTTGATCTTGATTTTTCCCAATTACAGGCCATTGATAAGGATGCAATTTATAAGCAAGAGGCATTAGAAAATGTGAGAACATTCCATAAGGGTTATTTAAATAATGTTCACTAAATTCCTCAATGACCACTTTTTGCTGAATGTTGAAATCTTTTTTCTTAACTTTAAATCCGTTCATTCTCGCTGCTTCCAATTGAATCATTAACTCTAATTGTTTAGTTGGTGCTACGTTGTAATACTGAGTAGTATCTTGTGTAGTAAATGCATTGCTATCTCCTCCAGCATTCTGCATTAATTCATCGAATTCTATGGATTCGCCACAATTAGAAAACATGAGGTGTTCGAATAAATGAGCTATACCTGTTTTGTTGGGGTCTTCATTTCTTGAACCGACTTTATACAACATACTTACGCAAGCCATTTGTGTATGCATATAAGGTACCATTAGAACAGTCAGTCCATTATTAAGAATAGTTCGTGTATACTTTTGCAAAATGTTTTTTTCTTATATAATTTTCCCAACCATTTGTTCTGGCTTAACCCACTCATCGAATTCTTCACTGGTTAGATAGCCAAGATCAACGGCAGTTTGCTTAAGAGTCTTTCCAGACTTATGGGCTGTTTGTGCAATTTCAGCAGATTTGTAATAACCTATTTTTGTATTTAATGCAGTAACTAGCATCAGAGAATTGTCAAGATTCTTTTTGATATTATCTTCTAGCGGTGCAATTCCAATGGCACACTTTTCATTGAACGACATACATGCTTCACCAATTAATCGAGCGCTATGCAAAAAATTATATATCATCATTGGTTTAAAAACATTCAATTCGAAATGTCCGGATGCTCCTCCAATATTGATGGCTACATCATTTCCCAATACCTGAGCCGCAACCATAGTTAATGCTTCGCATTGAGTTGGATTGACTTTACCGGGCATAATAGAAGAGCCTGGTTCATTATCCGGAATAAAAAGTTCTCCTATTCCGCACCTAGGTCCTGAAGCCAATAATCTTATATCATTTGCAATTTTCATAAGACTACAGGCAACTGTTTTGAGAGCTCCATGGGCCTCAACAATTGCATCGTGTGCTGCCAGAGATTCAAATTTATTATGTGCAGTGATAAATGGAAGACCTGTGAGATTGGCAATATTAAGCGCAACATTCACATCATAATGAGGAGGTGTATTAATTCCTGTTCCTACCGCTGTGCCACCTAACGCTAGTTCAGAAAGATGGGATAAAGAGTTATTGATCGTTCTTAATCCATGAGTTAATTGTGCAACGTAACCTGATAATTCTTGACCAAGTGTAAGTGGTGTTGCATCCATAAGATGAGTGCGTCCAATCTTTACGATATGCATGAATGCATTTGATTTATTATCTAAAGTATTGCGCAACTGAGTGATACCAGGAAGGGTGCATTCAATAAGAATTTTATAAGCAGCAATATGCATTGCAGTTGGAAATGTGTCGTTAGATGATTGAGATTTGTTTACATCGTCATTAGGATGAATAATTTTCTTCTCATCAGAAAGTTGACCACCATTTAACACATGCGCTCTGTAAGCAATAACTTCATTGGCATTCATATTCGATTGTGTTCCTGAACCCGTCTGCCATACTACCAAAGGAAATTGATCATTCAGTTTGTTGTCTAGAATTTCATCGCAAACTTTTGAAATTAATTCGCAGCTTTCCTTGGAAAGTATTCCGGCTTCAAAATTGGTAATTGCAGCAGCTTTCTTGATATATGCAAAGGCATGAACAATCTCAATAGGCATTTTATTAGTGTCTCGAGCAATTTTAAAATTTTCTATGGAGCGTTGAGTTTGTGCACCCCAATATACATGAGCAGGAACCTGAACAGTTCCCATGGTATCTTTCTCTAATCTATATTCCATATTGTTCTTGTCTTAACACTCTGTAAAGGAAATTAATTATTCGCATATATCTCCTCTATTTAAAGACAATTTTAAGTCTTTTAAGTTCAATTTTTATGGAAATGAAAGTGAGCTTATGTAATAAAATAAATAGGTCAATATTAAAAAAATAATTAAGCTACTATTAAATCAGAATGTACATTTAACGTAACTATTCAGTCGGTAAATATTTTTGTCATGATTTTTGCAAAAATCGCAAAAATCCATGCCAAAAACGAGGTCTTTTAACATTAAAAACGATGGATTATATCCATCGCTAAAATATTTTACTCCTCCGGAGTATTTTTTAATACATGGCTGAATAGTTACCATTTAAACTCAATAATTAGCGCAATAACGTAACATCTCCGCTCAAGATAAATTTTTCACCTAGGAGATTCTCCAATTCTACCCAATAAACAAAAACGCCAGGATTGCAATTTTCAGATTTATAGCTTCCGTTCCAACCTTGTTCAGGGTGATTAGGAATGATATTGTTGGTTTGAAATACTTTATTGCCCCAGCGATCAAAAATCTGAAAATGATTAATTTTGAATGATTCAGTTTTTGATGCCTGAACATAAAACCAATCATTCGTCAAATCACCATTTGGAGAAAATACATTTGGCACCCATGCTTTCGGTTTTATTACTATTATACGAATACGCGAAGTTGATTTACAACCATTGGTGTCAATTACTGTGACCGTATATTCCTGATCTTTGGTTGGATTAATGGTTGGAGTGGTGCAATCTGTGCAACTCAAGCCAATTTTTGGAGTCCAAGAGATAGAGCGAATCATCGAAATGGGTAGATTGATATTTAAATTTAGAGTTTTTAGTTCTCCTATTTCCAAATTTAATTCAGGCGGAAGATCAGTTACTACAAATGGAATGTCCAGAATGTCGAATTTTTTGGAGAACTCACAACCTTGTTGATCTTTAACATATAATTCGTAAGAACCGGAATTAAGGTTTGTGAATTTTGTTTGCTTAGTGTATACTCCATTTGGAGTTAATGAATAAAAATAATCGCCATGACCTCCAATAACTTTAAAATTATTTATTTCACCATTGTCTTTGCCACATACAGGAAAAATCTGCTGTAGATTAAGATCAACTATAATAAGACTATCTTCTACAATGTTTGCAGGAATTATGGTGATGCATCCATTAATCGTGTCTGATAATTGCAGGAAGTATTGGCCTCCTTTTTGAGTTTTCCAATTTAAAGTATTAGAAGCAATTTGACCAGAGTTATTGTTCCAGTTAAAAGTATATTTAGGAAGAGATCCCAACACGGTAATACTTGCTTCTTTCCTAAGACAATCTATACTATCGAATTTAACTTGTGCTTTAGGAGCAATTGTATCTATATCAACTATAGCGATTTTCGAAGATTGACATCCATTTGGGGATTCTACAGTCAGAACATAAGTTCCTGCTGAGTTAACCGTTACTGAAGATTTATTTCCAGAGAATTGATTAGGTCCAGACCATGAATATTTAATGATATTGCTTTGTGTAGTGGAATTAAGAATGGCTTGTTTTTTGATACAATTTATGAGATCATTATTAATTGTTATCAAGGGATGTAAAGTATCTATAGGAATTATTATTTCTTGTTCATTGGAACAATGATTAGAACCTGTGGCTTTTATTTTATAAATTCCAGGCACACTGGTTTTAATATTTGCTGAATTAACTTTCATTTTATCTGTAAGAGTCCATTCGAATGTAATTGGTTTTGCCTTG
>JBDSHL010000496.1:0-7084 GCA_039918515.1 Saprospiraceae bacterium
ATTTGTCTCCAAATATTGGTTATTACTTTATGGATAATCTTGGAATAGGATTGGCTTTAAATGTTTCAGGCACTAAGCTAGGTAGGGTGAAAGGTTCTTCATTCGGTGCTGGGCCTTGGCTAAGATATTACGTTTACAAAGGTGTTTTTGCTCATGCAGGTTATAATTTTTCCTCGGTTAAAATAACAACTCCAGGAGTACCAGATTTAAAATTTACCGGATCTAATATTAATCTTGGAATAGGCTATTCTCATTTCTTAAACAATTCAATTGCACTTGAGCCTAAGTTGTATTATGATATCAATTCTTCGAAACTTGATGGTGATTCTGAATCATCTAAGGACAATACCTTTGGATTATCAATTGGTTTTCAAATATTCTTCAATAGAAATTAATTATTTTTGAACTTATAATAATTAGGCAGCTTGCAATCAAGCTGCCTTTTTTAATTTTACAAGGTATCTTTATTTTTCTTTGAATTTGTAACCCATGAATATCAATTACATTATATATTTGCAAAACTTGTATATAAATGATTAATATTCCAAAGAAAGCTGTCCTGCTGCTTCAAGATGGCAGCGTCTTTTATGGTAAATCAGCAGGTTTCTCAACATGCACCACTGGAGAAATTTGTTTCAATACAGGTATGACTGGTTATCAGGAAATATTTACAGATCCTTCATACGCTGGGCAGATTATGATTATGTCCAATGTGCACATAGGCAATTATGGAATTCTATCTCTTGAAAAAGAGTCTTCAAAGATTCAAATTGCTGCATTAGTGTGTAGGAATTTTTCTGATCATTTTAGTCGCTTAACTTCTTCTGAAAGTCTAGAAGAATACTTGGTCTTCAACAAGATTCCGTGTATTTATGATATTGATACTCGTGCCCTTGTGCAGCATGTAAGAAAAGCTGGCGCAATGAACGCATTAATTTCTACGGACGATGCAGATTTAAAATCTTTAAAGCACATCTTGAATTCTGCACCTGATATGTTAGGTTTGGAATTGGCTTCTAAAGTATCAACAACGGCCATTTATGATGTTGGGAACCCAGATTCAAATATCAGAATAGCAGCGATAGATTTTGGAATAAAGTCGAGTATTCTTAAGCAATTAAGTGTACAAGATTTTCATGTTCGAGTGTTTCCTGCTCAAACGAGCTTTCAGGAGATGAATAAATGGAATCCATCTGCCTTTTTCTTGTCAAATGGACCTGGTGATCCATCCTCTATGGATTATGCGATTCAGACTACAAACCAAATGATTTCCAATGGAAAGCCTATTTTTGGCATTTGCCTTGGCCATCAGATTCTTGGACTGTCCTTTGGAATAAAAACCTTGAAAATGGCTCAAGGTCATCGAGGGAGTAATCATCCTGTAAAAAATTTAATCTCTGGAAGAGGCGAAATTACAGCTCAAAATCATGGATTTACACTTGATATGGATGATCTCCAGAAGCATAATTCCGAACTTCAGCTTACCCACATCAATTTGAATGATAAATCAGTTGAAGGATTTATGCATAAAAGTAAACCTATTTTTTCAGTACAATATCATCCAGAAGCTGGACCCGGACCGCATGATTCTCGTTATTTATTCAAACAGTTTTCAGATTTAGTTAGCAAGGTTCACGGATATTCTTTGAAAGAAATTAATTCATAACATGAGTGAAATTATTGACCTTATTGCAAGAGAAATATTAGATAGCAGGGGTAATCCAACAGTTGAGGTGGAATTATTTACTGCTGATGGAGCTTTTGGTAGGGCCTCAGTACCATCTGGAGCTTCTACCGGTAAATATGAAGCTGTAGAATTAAGAGACAATGACCCATTAAGATATAACGGAAAGGGTGTTCTTCATGCTTGTCGATTTGTTGAAGAAGAAATCGCTCAAATACTTATAGGTGAAGAAGTCTCAGATCAAAGATATTTGGATCAATCGATGATAGATGCTGATGGAACAACTAACAAGTCAAAGTTTGGATCGAATTCAATTCTAGCAGTTTCAATGGCAGCAGCAAAAGCAGCAGCAGAGGAAGCTTCAATGCCATTGTATAGGTATATAGGTGGAGTAAATGCATACATGATGCCAGTTCCTTTAATGAATATTATTAATGGAGGGGCACATGCTGATAATAAGTTAGATTTTCAAGAGTTTATGATCGTTCCATTAGGTGCTGAATCAATCAAAGATGCAGTTCGAATGGGTTCTGAAATTTTTCATTGTTTGAAGAATTTACTCAAAGAAAAGTCTTATTCAACAAATGTTGGTGATGAAGGTGGATTTGCACCTAATTTAAATTCAAATGAAGAAGCTATTGAATTTGTATTAAAGGCTATTGAAAAATCAAAATATAGAGTAGGGGAAGACGTTTTAATCGCACTTGACCCAGCAGTTTCTGAATTCTACAATGAAAAAGATAAATTGTATCATTTTCACAAATCTGGAACTGGATCAAAAAATAGTGAAGAAATGGTAGAATTTTGGGTCAATTGGGTGAATAAGTATCCAATAATTTCCATTGAGGATGGTTTGGCTGAGGACGATTGGGATGGCTGGGTTGCACTTAATGAAAAAATTGGAAAAAAAGTTCAACTGGTTGGAGATGATCTTTTTGTTACCAACGTGGATCGATTAACTAAAGGTATTCACCTCAAAGCAGCGAATTCAATCCTCATAAAGGTCAATCAAATAGGAAGCTTAACCGAAACTATAAATGCAGTACAGTTGGCTCAAAGTAAAAGAATTACAACGATAATGAGTCATAGGTCCGGTGAAACTGAAGATACAACGATTGCAGATTTGGCCGTAGCATTAAATTGTGGTCAGATTAAAACAGGATCTTTATCAAGATCAGATAGGACAGCCAAGTACAATCAACTTATAAGAATTGAAGAAGAATTAGGAGATCAAGCTCAGTATTTTGGAAAAAAAATACTTGAAAGATAGATTGTATGTATATTTGTCTCTTATATAAGGGATTATGACTTCAATATTTAATTTTTTAGGAGAATCCATTCATTTTGTTCTTAAGAATAAGATCTTTATCACAGTAGCTCTTTTCTTAGTATACCTACTTTGCTTTGATGAATATAATCTGAAGACAAGATATAGCGTAGCTCAAACCAATAAGAAATTGACAGAGCAAAAAGAATCCTTTATCAACCTCTTGAAATTAGCAAAACAGGATAAAATAGATCTAGAGATGAATTATGAAAAATTCGCAAGAGAAAAGTACAAAATGTCTCGAGCAGATGAAGATATTTTTATTATTGAACCCCAAAAATTGAAAGAAAAATAATTAATGAGCGTTTTAGTCAACAAGAGTTCAAGAATCATCGTACAAGGAATTACTGGAAAAGAAGGAAGTTTCCACGCGGAACAAATGATTGCTTATGGCACTCCGTTAGTTGGAGGTGTAACTCCTGGTAAAGGTGGTCAAATGCATTTAAACTTACCCGTTTTCAATACAGTCAGCGAAGCAGTAACTCAAACCAGCGCAGACACAAGCATCATTTTTGTTCCTCCACCTTACGCAGCAGACGCCATAATGGAAGCCGCTGATGCTGGTATTCGGGTTATCATCTGCATAACTGAAGGAGTTCCAGTACAGGATATGATTAAAGTGAAAGATTATTTAGGCAAATATCCTTGTGTACTTATTGGACCAAATTGCCCTGGAGTAATCACTCCTGACGAAGCAAAAGTTGGCATTATGCCAGGTTTTATACATCGGAAAGGTAATATTGGAATTGTATCTAGATCAGGTACATTGACTTATGAGGCTGTTGATCAGGTAACCAAAGAAGGAATGGGACAATCAACTTGCATAGGAATTGGAGGTGATCCTATACCGGGTACAACTACATTACAAGCGGTACAAATGCTAATGGCTGATTTCGAGACTGAGGGAATCGTAATGATCGGAGAAATTGGCGGGGGAATGGAAACAGAAGCAGCGCTTTGGATCAAAGATTATGGAACGAAACCAGTTGTAGGATTTATTGCGGGTAAAACTGCACCCAAAGGACGAAAAATGGGGCATGCTGGTGCAATTATTGGCGGTGCAGAAGATACCGCTGAAGCTAAAATAAAAATTATGCAAGAGTGCGGGATTCATGTCGTAGAGTCACCTAGCCAGATAGGCAAAAAAATGAAGGAAGTGCTTAATAATAAATAGTTCTACACTTCTTTAATAACTCTTTTCTTAAAATATTTAGGATTAACTAGGAGCATTCCAAAGGATTCACATTCGTCTTTGGTTTGTTTGGAATGATGTGCACCATGTGCACGAAGAACGGCCTTGGAATAATCATTATCAAGGTGTTTGAACCAACTAAAACGCTTGTGAATATATACATCATGAACTAGGAAATAAGCCATTCCATAAATAGAAATCCCAATTCCTACAAATAATAAAACAGACCATCCACTCACTAAACTTCCTATTAAATAACAAAAAAAGCTTGGAATTGCAAATACCAGAAAAAATCGATCATTTTTTTCCCAAAAGCCATTTTTCAAATGATGAGGTTTATGATGATCTTCATGCCAAGTCCACAGAACACCATGCATAACGAATCTATGTGTAAACCAAGCCATAAATTCCATTCCGAAGAATGAAATTACAATCACAAAAAGATTTAAACCATTCATTATTAATAAACTGAATTTTGTATTAAAAAGTTTAAAAATTAGAATTCACTTTCATGCCTCATGAGTGGAATATAGATTAAGAATGTTGTTCCTACATTTAATTCTGAGTTAAAACTTATATTCCCATTCACAGCTTCAATAATCTGTTGGCACATTGCCAATCCAAGCCCCGTTCCACTAGTTTTAGTAGTAAAATTAGGAAGAAATATTTTCTCTCGCATTTCATCTGGAATCCCAATTCCATTGTCTTCAATGGCAATAAGCGCTTTATTTCCTTTTCTGGTAAGGCTAATGTTTATTTTACCGCGCGCATCATCAGGAATAGCTTGAATAGCATTGTTTATCATATTGTTTAGTACCCTTACCAATTGGGAACGATCACAATAAACATATAATTCATCAATGGGAACAGTTAATTGAATATCCAAATCATCTCTCTTTCTAAAAAGATCGTGAACAGATGAGATTAAATCATTTAAGAGAATTCGTTTATTATCAGCTTTTGGCATCTGCGCAAAATTTGAAAATTCAGTTGCAATTTTAGTCAAGCCTTCAATTTGTTCTAGTAGAGATTCTGCAACATTTTTCGCTAAGTCTAATATATCCGTGTTGCCAGATTTAATTTGTTGCTGAAGGTATTGAATGTTCAATTTCATTGGCGTCAATGGATTTTTTATCTCATGCGCTACTTGTTTAGCCATTTCTCGCCATGCAGAATCTCGTTCTGTTTTTGCAAGCATTTCGACACTTTCATCCAATTGATCAACCATTCGATTGTAATCTTGAATTAGTTCGCCTATTTCATCATGGCCACTCCATTCGAGTATTTCGTTTTTCTTACCTAATCGCATTTGCTTTATAGTATTACTTAACACTTCTAAAGGAGAAGTTATCGAATTCGCTAAAAAAGTAGCCAAACTAGCTGATATTAAAAATAAGAAAACATAAATATTAAGAAGTGTATTAATTAGATTGGTGAGTCTGCTGTCTCCAGAGGTATTAGAAGCGAGGCTTGTAGACATTTTTATCGTTCCTATTTTCTGATTGTTAAGGAAAATATTTTTTAAAGCAGCAATCCTCAATTGATTGTTGTTATCAATATATTTGTTGATCACAATATCTTGCAATGATTCCGGATATTTAAAATAAAAATAAGGATCACATAGCTTGATCTTATCTTCATTGTTTGTTATGTTTTTTAACAAAGGGACCTCAAATCCTTGATTTTGAAAATATTGAATTTTGTAATCAAAAAGTGAATAAGAACGTTTAATTTGATTTTCAATAGTTAATTGTGCGTCTTCTACAGAATTATATTTAGTAATGGATTGTTCAATAACTTGGGTAAAATATTTAAGCTTGTTGTGGATATTTTCTTTTGTAATTTCTTGTTCCGATTTTTTAGTAAAAAATACAGTAATAATTGCAATGGTTAAAAAACTAATAACAATACTAAGTATTACATAGAATTGAATTCTATTTCTAAGGGAAGGCCGGTCACTTATTTGAAAATGTAAGCTAGCAGGGAGAAATTTCAATTTCTGATTAACGATACTTAAAAGATAAGACAAGAGGATGAGTGCCGTAAATAAATATGAAAAAAGTGAAACCGCTTTGATGATCGACGGTACTTCATGCCCTAATAATATAATATAATTCGGCTTGATTTTACTTATCTGAAATTCATAGTTGGCAAGTTGGACATTAACGTTATCCTCTTTGGTTATCAACCTTTTTGCCCATAACAAGTCAGGTCTGTTAAAACTTGTGCTGTACTTAAGGAGATCATCTTCAAAGACGAAAAGTTCTAATTTCTTTTCATTGGATTTTTTAATCAATCCAAATAAATTTTTTGAAAAAGAATTATGTGTTGAATCTAATGTTGAATAATTTAAGGTAGATATGGAATGAATGATTTCTGATTTTATATTTCTTTTCTTAATATTCTGATAATGAAATATTAATCCTGAAGTTAGAAAGCTTATAATTAATATCCACGATATAAGCCACAGAATATTATTTTGCTTGTAATCCGTAAAGAAATCCTGAAGTTGCAAAATAATAAAAGAACTAATTGCGAAAGTTAAAAAAGAAATTTCAAGATGAAGGTATCGATAGAAAATAGAAAATAAAAGAAAGGCAAATAATTGCACGGTTATTCTTTGCTTAAAAGTCAATCTAAAACTTAATGTGCTTAAGTTGAGTTTATGTGCGATCAGAAAAATTGATAATAGAATCAGAACAAGAGATAATATTAAAAAATAATTCTCAATGGGCATAAATACTAATCTATCTAGATCTAGATAAAAATTTGAGTTGCTAAAAATGGATTTAAATGTAGTGCAATAAATAGATAAGCTTAAGATAATTCCGAAGTAATTCAGAAACGGAATAATCCATCTTCCTGATAATGACTTGTTTAA
>JBDSHL010000497.1:0-6538 GCA_039918515.1 Saprospiraceae bacterium
CAATGGTTGCCCAAATTCTTCTAAACACGGCGGTAGAACCTGTAAAATGAATTCCACCAAAATCGCGATGATTAAATATCACTTCTCCTGCAGTAGCGCCATCTACGAAAACTAAATTTATGACACCGGGAGGAAGACCAGATTCAATTAAGATATCCATTATGAGTGAAGCAGAATAGATTTGCGTTTCAGACGCTTTCCAGACCACTGTATTCCCCATTAGGGCTGGAGCACAAGGGAGATTTCCAGCAATTGAAGTAAAGTTAAATGGAGTTAATGCAAAAATAAATCCTTCCAAGGGTCTGTATTCCAATTTATTCCATATCAATTGAGCAGAATTTGGTTGAATATTATAGATCTGTGTTAGATATTGAACATTGAATCTTAGAAAATCACAAAACTCACATACGGCATCAATTTCTGCTTGATAGATATTTTTAGATTGACCAAGCATGGTCATTGCATTCGTTCTCGCGCGATAACGTCCACCTATTAGATCAGCGGCTTTCAAAAAAATTGCTGCGCGATCTTGCCAGGCCATATTCTCCCATTTATTTTTGGCTGCATTAGCTGCATCAATGGCCATTTGAATTTCCTTTGCGCCTCCTTTATAATAATATCCTAAAGTGTGTTGAATGTCATGCGGTGGATGAATTCGATGCCTGTCATTGGTCTTAACGGGCTGACCATTAATTATCATAGTAATTTCTAATTCCTTAGATCTTAATTCTGCAAGGGTCTTTTTTACTTCTAATTTTTCCTTGGATCCTGGAGCATATGTTAATATCGGTTCGTTTTTGGCAACTGGAATATTATTCATTTATTTTTTTCTTTGGATTAAAATTATTTATCTTGTAAAATATATGTTATGGGTTCTTCTGAATAGCGATCATCCTGAACAACATATTTAAGAGCTTTTGGTTTATTTGAAATGGATACCCAAATGGTCGTTAAATGGTTATCTGCCATAACAGATTTGTATTCAACCTTGAAGCATTCTTGACCAAGAATCATTTCAATACCTGTTACTTCGATAATTTTTTCAATCACTTTATTATTTTCCAAATCAAGATTCAACACTCTCCTTTTAAAAGTATCTGTTAAAGGTAGACTCGCTATAAGAAGTTGTGCTATAGGACCATCTGCAAAACAATCTTCATCTACTTTAATTTTAAAAGCGGATTTCTTACCATTTTCTGTTTTTCTTACAGTAATTAAATTGTTAGAATATCCAATCTGGTAAAGTAAGCCAGCGGTTTCATAATCTCTGGTATAGTTTACTAGGGAACCCTTTTTTATTTTGCCATTATCAGTAACCGTACCAATAGGTAATTCTTTAACGGATTTTACAATCCAATTGGATCCTTTCTCCGTAATTTCAATCGTTTCAGCTCCATTGAAATTCTCGCCTAAGAATTTGGTTGTACTTTTATACACATACTTTGTTTCACTAAGATCATGAGAACTATTTGAATTGATTTTCGAAGGACTTTCTGTATTATTTTTTGGAAGGGAATTTAAATCTACCGTAATGAGTTTAAGACGTTTTTCAATTTCAGGACTCATGGACTCTTGATATCTACCTCCAAGGTGTTTGGTTAGGAATTTTTCTGCTGCAGCGAGGAATGCTAGATTGTTTGTTGGATTCGCAAACCCATGACCTTCATCGTTAGCACATAGATACTCAACGGATAATTTTTTATCTCTCATAGCAGTTACAATTTGATCAGATTCTGCTTTTTTAACTCTGGGGTCATTCGCACCTTGAACCACCATTAATGGAACTTTTATTTTGTCAACTGAATAGAGTGGGGATTGTCTTTTTAATTGAGCTTGCCCTTCAGGATTAGTTGGATCGCCCATCCTTGTGTAAAATATTTTTCTGCCAGCTTCCCAATAGGGTGGAAGTGATTCTAGAAGACTGAGAAGACTAGAAGGTCCCACCATTGAAATTCCACAAGCGTATAAGTCCGGAGTGAAAGTTAAACCTGCTAGACTTGCATATCCTCCATAAGATCCTCCGAATATCGCAACACGAGTAGGATCTACTATCCCTTTTTTTACTAAGTATTTCACACCATATGTAATATCGTCTTGCATTTTGTCACCCCATTCTTTATTTCCAGCATCAATAAATTTTTTTCCATAACCTGTAGATCCACGAAAATTCATTTGTAATACTGCATAACCCCTGTTCGTTAGGAATTGAGCATATGGATTATATCCCCAATGATCTCTAGCCCAAGGCCCGCCATGTGGATTTACAATGAGTGGTAAGTTTTTCTCAGATACATTCTTAGGTAAGGTGAGATAAGCAGGAATTTCCAATCCATCAGAAGACTTATACGAAATAATTTTCATTTCTGAAAGACTTGAAGTAGGTAGTAGGGGACGTGGTTTATATTGAAAACTTGTTTTCTTAGAATTTCTGTCATATAAATATACCATAGAAGGTTCTGTATCAGAATAAACTGAAATGAGCCATAATTTTTCATCCTTGGTGCTATTGCTAAAGCTTATTTCATAACCCTTGAATTGCTTTTTTAAATTATTGTATTCTTGAGCATAAGATTTGTTCTTCCAATATTGTCTAGTCTTGTCGTCTTGGTAATCTGTCATTAATAGACTGTTGTCAATTTCACTAAAAATGGCATTGCCAAAATCCACTCTTTTCTTTGGATCAGATTCAATTAAAACTTCTTTTTGGGTATTGACATTGAATAGTATCAATTTGGACAAATCTGTTTTAGCACCGACATTGGTAATCATGTAAATATTCTCTCCATCATTGTTAAAGTTGATAGGATTAATTTCTTCAAGAACAGTACATGAGTAAATAATGCTACTTGATTTTGGATCTATACGCAATAGATCTGTTGAACCGTCATCATTGGATCGGATGGCAAGTCTCAACTTATCTTTTTGATCAAAAATCCATCCCGAATATCTTTCTGTATTTTTATTCAAGAGTTTTAGTTCTGCTGTGCTTATTTTCAATTCATACAAATCGTGCCATGAAGGATCTCTGTCATTTAGGGCAATAATGATTAAATCCGGATTGGATTTGGGGAGAAGGACGATTTGAGCCCTTGTATTTTCTTTATTGGTGAGATTTCTACTAACAGGAACACCTGTTGTAGGATCAGCTTTTTCATTGGGAATTACCGCAAAAACCTGGTAATTTTCGTTACCTCCTTTATCTTGCACATAAAGAATAAACTTGCTGCTTCGACTCCAAAAGTAGGATGAAATGGGGCGTTGGTCATTCGTCAGAGGTTTGGCTTTCTCGAAGGGCTCATTTATTTTTTTTACCCAAATGTTTCTGACCCCTTGATAAGGCTTGATAAAACTCATCATTCTGCCATCTGGCGATAATTGGGCTCCTACAATCTCTGGGTTCCCAAAGAATATTTCTCTATCTATGATTGGAGGAATCTCCTTAGATTTCTTTTGTGCTAAAGCAGTTCCGACCATTAGATGAATGATCAACAAGTATAAAATAATTTTCATTCTCAATAAATTTTGGCAAAATTAGACGAACTGACCTAATTTAATCCTTAAATCTTTAATAAATTAATTTATGGACTACCTAAATTATTTTTCTAAGTGTAAAAACTGAGGATTTAAAGGAAATGTATACTTATTTTTTGTTCAGTAAAAAAAGAAGTAACATATATATTCAATTCTTATAATGGATTAATTATATGCAACATTGAATTTATTAGAATCGTCATATTGGATATTGATTTCATATTAAGATAGTAAGTGATTGAAAAAATTGACTTACTTTTACAGTCACAGGGCTTTAATTTTGTTTTTGAATTAAAGGAGAATTTTTCAAAATAATTATAAGGTAGGATATAACCTAGTATTGAAATTATAAGTATAACTTTATTTGCTGAACAGTATATTAGGTTTATGATAGGTTTGGGGTAATCTAGTTAAAAAAAAATAGGCCATTTTAATATTAAAGGATGACATTTTGGAGGATTTTATTTTTAATGATTGAAAAAATACTTAGGTTGGATGATTGGCCTATTCTAACGATTGATAATAACATACTTACTATGCAATTCGAGTCTAGTTTAAAGACTTTTGATCTTAATCAATCCTTAATAATCAATGGATTTGTTATTAAGGGAAAAAGAATAGATTACGGAGAATCTGGAATCAGCATTCAATTTGAAAATGAATGTATTTACCTTCTTGCTGGATCACCCGGGTTTAATAAATGTTTAAAATTCTTAGTTAAAAAATTCAAAATCAGCCTCTTTGTATTTTATAGAATTTATTTTGGTTCAAAAAAAATGAATTGGTTGATGTGGATGCAATATAGTAAAAACAATGTAATCGTACTTCCGATTATAGATAAGGAGGAGATGTTAAGGAATTTTAGTAGAGGAATTCGATTGGACAAAAATTCTAATAAATTGATTTCTTGGAATTTAACAGTTGATGAATTGCTACTTTTAAAAGGTATAGAAGTATTTTATTATAGTAGTGCTAAACCTAAACTTATACGGTATAAGAAGGCTATATTGATAGGGCCATTAGAAATAGAAAAGTTTGAAGTTGATATTTCCTATCAAAGGACAGATGTTCCAGCAACTAAATATTATGCCCCAATTTCAATTGATGGATTAGGAAAACAAAATTATTATTTCATTAAAAAGGAATTAATTAATCTTTTAGGTAATCCGGATAAGTCATTAGAAAACAAAATATCATTATTCAGTGAATGGGATTTTCAATTCTTAAACATAAGTATTGAATATCAATTTGACAGTTCAGATACCACGTCTTCAGGAATTACACATTTGAATATTGAAAATAATAGAAGTTATCCTGAATTCTGGGAAGATGAATACTATGAAAATAATTATGCAATTAGTTCATTTATGCATTTAGATAAAGAATATAAATTGCAAATGTATTGGAAATATAACCCATACGTAAGACCTATGCCAAAGGGCATACAGAGAATTCATTTTCAGTCTGACAAACAATTTATCATTTGGAAAGATAATGTAAATGAAAGAATTGGTTTTGGTAATTCTATTAATGCAGTTATTATACCTAAACTTCTAATACTTAGGATTAGAAGAGTTGCTTATGTTCTAGACAGAGGCCCAACATTTGAATATTTGGAAGCTTTGGTTTATTGGAAATTTGAGTCAATTTGGATAAAAGTGGCAACTGGAAATATTGGTGATTTTGAGAAATGGGATGAACCCATTTCTCTATTTTTAGATATGAAAGTAGAATTTGAAAAAATTAATTGTTAATTGACTTTCAAAATTGCAACAAATATTTAATTCTCAATATTAACAGAAATATCTAATTTTCTAGGCTTTTGATGCAAAAGAATTCAAAAGTTCGATGATTTGATTCCTCGTAGCTATTAATTCTTTTTTTCTTTTACTCATATTTATTGAAAACAGGTATTTATTTTCTTTTGCCTCATAGATGAAACGCAATAGAAAGAGCATCGAGACAATGGACGCTAAAGAGGATAATAATCCAATAACTATTCCAAAATGAATAGAAATGAGAATTGCAAGAATCACAGTAACGATGAATATACCAACGACAGAAAATAATATTCTGATGGGAGGAACGAATTCTTTTTTAACCATTTTAAAAGCTAGTGTCCTGGATAATAACAAAAGTGTCCCATGAAGAAATAAAGAAGGAATTCCGAGAATGAAATTAAGGAAAGATCGTAGTATTTGAAAGAATTTATAAGAGCTTGAATCTAGGATAGCATGATTCACTGCTTCAACATCTGACATAGGATTTGAATAGGCAAGGACTAGAGATTCTAATGTTTCTTTTTTATAATGAAGTGCATTAATAATATTTCGATGCTTAGCTAATAAGGTACTAGAACTGTCTTCTTTTTCATTGTACATAGATGATATTTGATCATAAAATTCAGGTGATAAAGTCGAAGGAACAGAAAAAATAACCTTGTTCATTTCATTGGTAAATAATTCGGTTAATTTATTTGGAAGATCGATTTCATTTTCATGATTTTTAAGCCATTCATTTATATTAATTGGTGTGCCAAAATTAATTACAGCATCAGATCCAGCTTTCAATATATTCGTAAAATTGACACCACACGGAACAACGACGAGATCAATTAAGTTATATTCCTGTACACTGGTAATCGCCATGAGCGCAGCACCTTTCTGAATGGGTCTAAGATATCTTACCAATTGTGTTGTTGATTCTGGGAATATAAGTACACATTCCTGATCAACCAATTTATTATAAACTATTTGAAAAGTGCTTTTGTTTTTTCTAAGATTTTCAAATCCGTCTCTTGCTCGGTAAATTGGAATTTGATAAGTTGCTTCAAGGATGGGTTTTAAGAATTTATTTTCAAAAAGATCACCTCTCACTAGAAAATTTAAAATTCTATGTTGATGGCATGCTAAAAGCATGGGCTCTGTGAATGAACTTGGATGATTGCATAGTAATAAGACCGGACATTTCTTAGGAATGTGTTCAATACCATTAACTTTTAGTGTTC
>JBDSHL010000498.1:0-2853 GCA_039918515.1 Saprospiraceae bacterium
GCTTGGTTAGAATAAGACGACTACTCAAAGACTAATTTTATAATGCGCGAATAATATCATATTTAGTAAGTACATGATATTGATTCTGTTGGTCACGTGTAATTACACCTGGAATTTTTTCTGAGAAACATTTATTTAATAAACCGAGAGGTAGATCCATAGACACTCTAGGCATGGGTTCAGACATAATTTCAGTAACTGCTTTGTCTGCATTTTTCAATGGATTCTCAAGAATGTGTTGAAGAATTAAATTTTCAGAAATGGTGCCAATAATTTCATCATCCTTCATAATAGGTAATTGAGATATATCCCGATCTTTCATAATGACAAGAACGTTGCGCAATTTTTCTTCTGATCCGACAGAATAAAATTTCTTATCTTTTTTAGCTTCGATAAGGTCTTTAACTCGAATGTCGCTGTGAAGGAATCCTCTCTCACGCATCCAGTCATCGTTGAATATTTTTCCAACATATCTTGAACCATGATCATGAAAGATCACAACAACTATATCTCCTTTGTTGAGTTTGTCTTTTAATTGAATGAGTCCAGCCATAGCTGAACCAGCGGAATATCCAAGAAGAATTCCTTCTTCTCTAGCCAGTTTTCTAGCGGCAAGTGCGGCATCTTTATCACTTACTTTTTCAAAAAAATCTATCAGTGAAAAATCAACATTCTTGGGTAAGATATCTTCGCCAATACCTTCTGTTATGTAAGGATAAATTTCTTTTTCATCAAAAATTCCGGTCTCATGATACTTTTTAAATACACTACCATAAGTATCAATTCCCCAAATTATTATATTTGGATTTTTTTCCTTCAAGTATTTAGCAGTTCCTGAGATGGTTCCACCTGTTCCCACACCTACTACGAGATGGGTTATTTTTCCATCTGTCTGATCCCAGATTTCAGGACCGGTTGTTTCATAATGTGCTTTGGTATTCGACAGATTGTCATATTGATTACACCAGAATGAATTAGCAATTTCTTTGCTTAGCTTTTCTGCAATTGAATAGTATGATCTAGGGTCAGCAGGGTCAACATTGGTTGGGCAAACTATAACTTCTGCACCCATAGACTTGAGTATATCAATTTTTTCCTTTGATTGTTTATCACTGGTAGTAAAAATGCATTTATAGCCTCTTACACATGCGACAAGGGCGAGACCCATTCCAGTATTGCCACTGGTGCATTCAATAATTGTTCCTCCAGGGCTAATTTTGCCAGTTGCTTCGGCATCATCAATCATTTTTACTGCTATTCTGTCTTTTATAGAGTTTCCAGGATTAAAAGTTTCAACCTTGGCTAAAACCAAGCAGGGCAATCCTGATGCTATTCGATTGAGCTTAATCAATGGAGTGTTTCCAATCGTTTCAAGAATGTTATTTTTGTATTTCATCGACATTGCACAAAATTAAGGATTTTATTATTTACCCTCAAGCTTAAATTTTAATTTCATCTAAATATTTATAGATTAATGAAAATCATAGCATTATATATAAATTTTAATTTATATATTCATTGATTTTGATACAAGACAGTCACAACAAAGTTCGATAACATGATCTACAAATTTGTTTGTTCTTTTAATTCGGGTTAAAGTTCCATAGGAAAGTTAATTTGGTAGATTAATCATTGAAGAAAGTTAATCAATTAGAGTTCCGTAGGAACGATATTTTGGTAGATTAATCATGGAAGAAAGTTAATCAATCAGAGTTCCGTAGGAACGATATTTTGGCAGAATAATCATAAAATTGAAGTCAAGGTCAAAACCAATAGATGATTTTAAAAAAATGTAAACATTTATCCCTGAATAAGGCTTGACATTTTATTATATTTAAGGAGCATTTAGAAATCTAGATTTCAATATAATTTATCAATAAAAGAAGTTTCTTCGGACCAAAACAACAGATTTTATAAATATAATCTCGCTAGATTTGTTTTGCCCCTCTGGGGCAATGCAAATCTTGTATTATTCTTCTAAAAATGTTTGGTCTCTCTGAGACCTTTTAAGAATAAAAACTAGCCTAAAGCTTAATAAATTATTACTGGCTTCTTGCTGGATAACTTGCTGGATGTTTCTAATACCAATGTGATTTTTGAATTATGCCAATAATTTGAAAATCCTACAGAGTATTATACCGCCTAACCTAACTTTATATACAATTGATCCGCCAAAGGCGGAGAAAATTGGGCTAAATGTGATTTCAAAGCGGTATTAGATAGTTCGTCAGAGTTGCTGGGAGTTCGTGACATTTTGGTTTTCAAGCAACTCCTTGTACCAAATTCATAATTAGATCTAATCAATTAGAATAAAAAATGTATTCAATATCTGAGATACACAAAAAACTTCTTCCCCAAAGAACCCAAAGCATTGGCTACTTCTGATGAAACAATCACTTGAATATCACTTGAATAATTGTGTGGAATTCGACCAACCACCTTCGCTAACACAGAGCGTTCTAAGACGGGATTATAGACTTCAATCTGACTACCTCTTTTCGTATAATTACAGAGGGCGAAATACTTCCCAGTGCTAAGTTTATTGTTTGGACACATTGCAACACCTCTAATTTCTTTAGAGTAAACAGGCATAATGTGTTCATTTTTTTTCTCTGACATGAGAGTTTCTGCTATAGAAATTTCTTCAATAGGTTCCAGGTTTTTTAGCTTCTCATTTTTACATGTTTCTATAGTCTTAGCATCTTCAGTTTCTGTGCCTAACTTTACCAAATAAGCAATTTTTAACGATTGATTAAGGTTGACCAGATCTCCAACAATAAGGTTTTGGGACTTCAAGGTCTTAATATTCCACTTTGTTTTTAACTTGGCAATTGAATAAAGACTTTCTTTGTT
>JBDSHL010000499.1:0-4140 GCA_039918515.1 Saprospiraceae bacterium
AATTCTAATAAATAAATCCCTGCATTAAGGTCAACTTCAATATGAAGAATTTTTGTATTAGTTTTATTGGTCTCATTTTTGATTAGCCGTCCGGAAAGATCATAAATATTAAATTGTTTCCAATCCACATCTTTGGTATCAATATTGATTTGATTTAAAAAAGGGTTTGGATAAACTACAAATTCTTTGTTTGAAATATTTGAAGTACCAATAAAACATCCAGCACCTAAGGTATTAAAATTAATTATCGTTTCTTCAGATGCATAGAAGTCGCAGTCATTGCGCAAGATCAATAAATATCTGGAACAACTATCAAGCTTTAATAAATTTAAAGAATTAGAAAAGGTTCTACCTTCATTCCACAGTCCAAAGGGTAATTTTCTATACTGATAAGTAATGACATCAGAAGAATTTGCTTTGACCAACTCAAAAGTTATGCTTGAATTGGTTTTTACTAATTCCGAAACCGAAATAAGTGGGCTACAAGTTTGATCAACAATGCGCACACAGTAATCTTCATACTCTCCAAATTCAATACCTGAAAAACATGGCATTGGAGCGGAAAGTCCATTTTCACCATATTTTACAATTATCCGCATTCTGGTAATTCCTATTTTGGCAATTGAGGGAATAGTGAAATTAAATTTACTTAGTTTATCTGTTAAATAATCCTTTGGTAAAATATTCTCAGATTCTTCAAAAATTGAATTGTGATTCCAATCTATCCAAGCAGCCATAAACACCTTACTTGAATCTAAAGAGTACCCAGGTGATAATTCAATATTGTGTATCATGGATTTATTCAAGTTCCAAGTATGAATCGTTCCTGTATAGTCCGCAAAACCATTATTGTTGCCATTGTCAAAATAAATTCCATCTATTGAAACAGATTCAAGCCATTCAAATTCAGCGCTAGGTCTATCTCTTTTACAATAATCAAGGTCATCACATTGATCACATCCAGTGGTCTTTATATTGATTATATCTGATGGAATTGACAATTTTTCATCACAATAATTTACAAGTTTAATTTCATATTTTGAGCATTGTTTAAGCCCATTTATAGATAATATTTCTTCATTGTAACTTTTTATTTCGAAGGTATCATAGTTGTTGCTTCCTAGCTCATTAATTATGTAAATAAAATTTGAATTAATATTTAAATCTTTAAATTTCAAAACTATATTATCCGAACCTATTTCAATGATTTCAATCTTCTCAGGCGCTATGCAACAACCTTTTGTTGAAATGACTAATGGGTTTGAAAAGTTCGTTTTATAGCGATCGCAAATGCCTTTAATTCTATATTCAACAGCAGTGCATTTCGGCAGATCATTTATGATATAGTCCTGAGTATTATTGATGGTGATTTCTTTCCAATCAGAAGAACCAACAATTCTATATTGCAAAATAAAAGGTGTTGTAACAGTTTGAATTGCTTTGAAAATAATTTTATTTAATTCGCTCGTCGCTTCAATGGGCACCACTGCATTCAGCATCGAAAATAAATCAAGTACAGCTTCTGAACTGACCAATCCTTTAAGTGAAGTAAGTTTTCTTGCATTATTTAAGATAATATCTTTGGCAAGTAAAGCTGCACTTGCGGGATCAGTTTTAGATAATTTTACAAGATTATTACAAGGCGCACTGTAAAGTAAGGCAATTGCACCGGCGACTTGAGGACATGCAGCACTCGTACCATCGAAATAGGCAAATGTATTACCTGTTGTAGTTGTAAATATACCTTCACCATAGGCTCCGATTTCAACAGATTTTATACCATATCCAGCTCTTTTTTCTTTTTGATCATTCCAATTTAAATTGGTTACACCAATTAAAAATTCACTTGCACAATTGGTTGGAAGATCACCTTCCTCATCAACATTTATATCAAGATTTGCAGTAGCACCTGCACTGAGAATTCCAACGCTTCCTAATGAATCATACATAGCACACCAGATAGGAGCTTCATCTGCTTTGCCAAAGTCTCTGCCCCAAGAGCTATTTGTTGAAACTACATAAGCTCCTTTTTTGCCTTTACTTAAATTATATTCTTTTCTAAGTTTCCAAGGATAGGCATAGGATATAATTGCATTGGCCTCATTACCGCCTCCCTGAACCATCATTATTTTAACCAACCAATTTACGCCGCTTACTCCTACTCGATTATTTCCTATTCCTCCAACGATTCCACAGACTTCTGTTCCATGATTGTTTTCAATGATCGAATCGTTGTTGTTATAGGAATTCCAACCCTTATAATCATCAACATAGCCATTCAGATCATCATCAATGCCATTTCCAGGTATTTCAGCCCGATTATACCAAATGTTGCTTTTCAGGTCGCCATGGTCAAATTCTAGACCTCCATCAATGACACAGGCAACAATGGTATCACCCTCTTCGGTTATTCCACCAGTTGTAATATCCCAGGCCTGTGAGCTTCTAAAATCCGCTCCTGATTTTCCTCCTTGTGAACCGTCATTAAGATGCTGATATTGTCTATTGAAGTAAGTATCATTAGGTACCTTTCTATCCTTAAGCAAGTGATTTTTTTGAACCATCAGTACTTCATGATGGCCTTTTAAACTTGAAAGGAGCTCATTTTCACTTAAACTGGAAAAATCAAACTGTAGTAAATGGATATTCCATTCATTATTTAAAACGCTGCCATTTATAGCGTAATTTTCAATACTTTTATTAGATAACTGCTTGTTTATAAACGAATTAAGTTCCACACCTTGTTTTAACCAAACAATCAATTCACCCTGTCTATAATTTAAGATTTGGCTATAGGAATGCTGAGGCAGGAACACAATAAGTAGAAAAAATGAGTAAAGTAAAAGTAGCCTCATGATTTGTTTATTAAAATGGGTACGAGAATGCCTAAATCCAACAATCATCATACCAACTTAACCATTTTAAGAAATATATTAAAAAAAAACCTTATTTATAATCATAATACATAAATTATTCATATATTAGCGCTTTATTTATAGCATTTAATACAAAATAAAAATGAAAACTCAATTATTTGTCTATCTCATTATCCTATCTAATTTGACTGTTTCCATTGCTCAAAATGATCTAAATAAAGCTAAGGAATTGAACTCTAAAAGTCAAAATGAGCAAGCTCTTAAGACCTTAGAGCAAAGTTGTCTGATGTATCCAAATGATGCAAACATTCAATTGGCTCTAGCAAGATCTTACAAAGCTAACGGACAGAATTCAAATTCGTTGAAACTTTATCGACAAATCACTTCACAAAAAAATGCAGAAGCGTCAAGCATTTTAGAATATGCTGATCTTCTTAGAACAGAAACTGAATATTCAGCTGCTAAAGAGCAGTATATTAGGTATTCAGCTTTTAATCCTGCTTTAGGCGCTTATTTCGCGGGAGCTTGTGATTTTGCCTTAAATCAACTCAGCAATCCAAGTCATTGCAAAATTGAAAAGCTCAATTCTGATAATACGATGGCTGTTGTCTACAAAGATGAGGTTAGAACAAATTCAAAAAGTATCTATGATATTGCAATAAAAGAGGCCATCCCAGCCAATCCGACTGCACCGATTCTTACTAAAAAAACGACAACAAACCAAAATCGACTTGACGAAATCTTAAAGACTTCGAGTATTGAGAATACCAATATCTCTTTCAACGAAGATGGTAATATGGTTGCCTTCAGTCAAAATTCTAACTTGCATTCAGATCGAACAAATACAACGATTCAAAATCGAAAGATTTTTTTCGCGAATGTTAATGACAAAGGCAATTGGTCAGACATCAGTGAATTTACTTATAACAATTCTTCCTATTCAGTGTGTTATCCAAGTTTGGCAAACAATGGAAGAACCTTATATTTTTCTTCTAATATGACGGGAGGATTTGGAGGTTATGATCTTTATGTTAGCCATTTAATTGATAACAAGTGGACAAGCCCAAATAATTTGGGTGCAATCATAAACACACCAGGAAATGAATTATCCCCTTTCTATAAGAATGGAGATCTTTTCTTTTCATCTGATTGGCAACAAGGTTTTGGAGGATTTGACATTTTCAGAACTTCACATTACGGAATAAGTTGGACTGACGTTGAGAATTTAGGTACCTGTGTTAACTCTTCTAAAGATGACTATAAT
>JBDSHL010000500.1:0-2253 GCA_039918515.1 Saprospiraceae bacterium
TCGAAATTAAATTCGAGGTTGAATATTCCCTTAGTGGGATTGGGATAAATTTTTAATTCAAAATTATTATCATGATCGTGATTTAAGCCAGTAAATATTTCCGAAAGTTGCCTAGTCCAGATACTAAAATCGTGAGTTCCAGCAATTAAATTTGGACCACTTACAAGTAAAGTTGATATACGGGTATTTGGCAATCCATAGCTTATACTTGTCCATGAATTACCATTGTTATTTGAAAAGTATAATCCATGTCCATAAGTTCCAGCAAAAATATTCAGTCCATTTACTTCTAAAGAACAAATAAATTTATCTGGCAAAGTAATGCTTATATCTTTCCAAGTTTTTCCATGATCAATTGTTAGAAATATTCCATCTCCTAAAGTTCCAGTATAAATCTTTGAACCTACGCCTGCCAAATGTGTAATCATTTTGTTAGTCAATCCATTATTTATTTCAGACCATGTTTCTCCAAAGTCAGCAGAGATAAACACTCCTTCTCCAAAAGTTCCTGCATAAATAAATGAATCAGTTACAACCAAATCCTCTATCGAGCAATGAAATGGTGCCCCATCAATGTTATTCCATGAATTTCCTTTATCTTGTGATTTATATATTATTCCTTGTCGCGTACCTGAATATAAATTGTTTCCATTTGAAACTAATGAATTAATGGATGGTGAAAAATGTCCATTTGAGCTAAATTTCCAAGAGATACCTTTATTTTCTGTTAAAAAAATTACATCCTCAGAGGTCCCTACTACGATATTGGTTGAAATTGCACTAATGGCATATACATCTGATGCAGTTATATCAAAATTTAATGATTTCCATGATATTCCGTTATCAATTGATCTATAAATTCCACCAGCTTGAGTTCCGGCAAGCAATAGTGAATCACTTTGAAATAATTCATATACATTAGAATTTCTTAATCCCGAATTTACAAAATTCCAATTAATTCCACGGTCAGAAGTTAAAACTAGTCCGCGTAGCGTTCCAATAAAAATATTAGTGTCACTTTCAAATATTTTTTGAATATTATAACTTAAAGGCAAATTTTCAAACTTATTCCAATTTTGACCATTATTAGATGAAAAATAAAGTCCATAATTCGTACCTACATAAATAATATTATTAATAACAGCAATTCCATTAATGTAATGATTAATTGGCCCATTTGTAGATATATCAACCCAAGAGTCTCCATTATTAATAGAAAAATATATTTCAGTTCTTGTTGCCGCAAAAATATTTTTACCACTTAGTGCAATAGACATTATATAAAGGTTTCCCAATCCTTTGTTCATCATATTCCAAGATTCACCATTGTTTTTAGAGATAAAAATACCTTCGTTGGTACCTGCAAATATATTTGGTCCATTAACAGATAAAGCTAGAATAGTAGCATTTGGTATTCCATTGTTGACATTATTCCATGAGATTCCATTATTGGTTGATAAAAATAGTCCATTATCAGTTCCAGCATAAATATTCGTTCCACTTGACGCAATTGAGTTGATATTAAGATCTGTCAAGCCGTCATTCATTGAAATCCAAGACAAACCATTATTGTTAGATAGAAAAACACCTCCACCAAAAGTCCCAGCAAATATAATATTACCACTTACTGCTAGTGTCATAACCCAAGTATTTGATAATCCATTATTTACTTCTGTCCATGATGAACCATTATTAGATGATAAAAAGATTCCACTATAAGTTCCAATTAAAATATTTGTACCACTTGAAACCAATGCATTTATGGGCCCACCATTAGGACCATTACTTTGCTTCCATTGTGCATCTAATTGAATTGAGATAGAGCATAAGGTGAGCGTTAAGATGATTAGTTTTTTCATAGTTAGTATTTTAAATTAATTCACAAATATTAATGTATAATCTTACTCCCTTCCCTAATTTTAGGGAAGGGTCGGGGATGGGTTTGCTATTCCACCACAACCTTCTTCGTTACAATCACATTCTTGCTACTCACTTGTATTAAATAAATTCCTGCACCAGCATTTGTTAAATCTAGAGGAACTTTTTTAGTAGATTCTGAAAGATTTATTTCTTGATTAAGAACAACTTCGCCAATTAGGTTGATGACTTTAATATTAACTTTCCCATCGAAATTAAATTCGAGGTTGAATATTCCCTTAGTGGGATTGGGATAAATTTTTAATTCAAAATTATTATCATGATCGTGATTTAAGCCAGTAAATATTTCCGAAAGTTGCCTAGTCCAGATACTAA
>JBDSHL010000501.1:0-5957 GCA_039918515.1 Saprospiraceae bacterium
AATTGAATGGTTTCTTGCGATAATTTGGTGCAAAACTAGCCGATATACTTGGAGCCATAACGTGTCTTATTCCTCTAAACCATCCTTTTTTTGCCAACAACTGACCATATATCTGCGTATTCATAGACAAGGAGGCACTCATCGTTCTAAGCGCTCCAAATTTGTTTGAGATTATGGTGTCACTCTTCCCATAAATGGTATCTACACGCACTCCATTTGTATCTATTATAAAAATAGAATCCGAATTAAATTTTTTATCAATATGTTTAAATAGCCATTCTTCATCATACCTAATTTGAGGAACAAGATTAACATACTTAAATAATTTAAAATTAACATCCATGGTTGCATTATGAGTAAAACCATATTGTAACTTATCTAAAGTCTCCTTTTTAAATAAAGCAGAATCGAAAGTGCTAATTTTATTTATGAAACGACTATTGTAATTTAAGGTTATCTTTTCATACCATTTTTCTTCTTGCGTAATGCTGTTTTTACTCTTAAAAGGGTTAATGGTAGCCATTGTAAGATTAACGGAAGGCAAAGTAAGATTAAGGACTCTGGTATTTAAATTCTGATCATGATTTATCCCTGCAGTCAAGGTAAAGGGTGAATTTGGAAAAGCATATCTGAAATTCAAATTAGAATTCAAAGTATTATTGGTAACACTTTTAAAATCGCGATTTACTAAACGATCATAAGGGTTTATTGAAAAATCAATTCTACCATTAAGACTTCTATAAGGATGGGCACCCGGAAGCTGAGTATGTGCCCAGACAATTTTAAATGTTCTGTTTTTCGTAGTTCTATAATCATTTGGTATTTCTCGATTTAAGTCTGCAAAATCAATACTTACATTTCCATCATATTTATATTTCAATTTATAATTAGAACTCAAATTCACTCGATAAGATCCTTTGAACCAAATTGAAGTTAATACTTTTAAATCATAATAATCACTTAAAGGAAAATAATATCCAACATCTTGTAAACCAAATCCAAGGTCTGAATCAAAGACGTAATTTTTTGGAAATAATAACCCCGAACTTTTGTTTTTTGAAATTGGAAAAAAACCGAATGGTAACATCAATGGTGGCGCTGGCACACCAAGAATTTTGACAATTGAAGGACCTATGATAATTAGTTTGTTTGGAATAATTTTCTGCCTCTTACTGTAAATTCCATAATGAGGTATGACTGCATTGCAAGTGGTGAAAATTCCATTCTCATTATAAATGGTATGATCTCCATTGTTGGTAGAATCATTGGCAATGAATTTACTTTTTTCGCCATGAACGAATATGTCTGCTTCTTTAGATAAAACTTCAGTGACCAAGCCTCGTTTTGTCCTAAAATTATATTTTATTTTCTTGGCATCAAAACTTTGTTCCCGGTCTTTGAACTTCGGAATTCCTGTTTCTAGGCCTAAACTGTCCAAGACTGGTTGTGCAACTACAACACTGGTATTCATATCAATTACAATATAGTCTGCATTCAATTCCATGGTCTGGTATTTTATAGACGCAGCTCCAAATAGATAAATGAGCTTCTTTTTCATATCGAACAAGATGCTATCTCTTGCTTGATAATCAACGGGTGTATCTATGGAGTCCTTAGAAGAAAGATAAAGCTTGCCTGCTTTAAGAATCAGGCTATCGTATTTAGTACTATCTTGAATTAAAGGCTGAATAGTATCCTGAGCATAGATTTGACCAATAAAGAGGAAAATGACTAAAAATCTGCTCAAAGGTGAAAAATTACGTTTTAAATATATATATTTATTTAATATGTATTATATTTGCTCTCGAATAAGAACTCATCATGATAAACTACAACTTTGGAACTAAGGTTCTAAGAGCTATTTTTTTATTTAATTTTATTCTAGCAATTTACTATAAAGTACTTGCCAATAACGATCCAAAAGTACAAATTATTAGGAATCCAATTATCGTTATTGATCCCGGCCATGGAGGACATGACCATGGAGCTTGTGGGCGTAATACCTTTGAAAAAGATCTTAACCTTAAGTTTGCTTTACGACTTAAAGCCATGAGTTACTACGATCTACCAGATGCACAAGTCATATTAACAAGAGAATCAGACGAAACGCTCAATTTAAGCGAAAGAACCAATATTGCCAATGCTAACAAAGCTGACTTGTTTATTTCAATCCACTGTAATTCCAACACAAACGGCCAAATAAGAGGTGCCGAGACTTATGTAATGGGATTACAGAAAGCGAATGAAAATCTGATGGTTACTGCCAGAGAAAATTTTAGTGGAGTAGAGAAGGATAATAATTCAAGTAAGGATCAAATTTTAATGACTGAAGAAAATCTAATTTTTCTCAATCAGATTCAAAGTCAATTTCAAGAAAGAAGCATAGAATTTGCCAAGTTTTGTCAATCCAATCTTTCGCTGGTACATCCTGGGGGCAGTCGCAATTTAAGGCAAGCGGGATTTCTAGTACTCTGGCAAGCCACAATGCCTTCTGTTTTGTTGGAATTAGGCTATATTAATAATCCAAAAGATGAAGATTTCATGGGCAAAGAAGAAGGTCAAATCGTTCTTGCCAATTCCATTGTTAAGGCGATCAAGACTTATTTTGACAAAAGAAGTTCAGAAATAACCACTTCATCCATTCCCTATAATCGTTAATGGTCTTGAAAAAACGATTATCATTCCAAATTGATAGAAATGAAATAATCCCAGATTAAATGCTAATTTTGCAACTAAAATAAGGCTTTGAAACTTTCCTACGAGCTTCGCATTGGTCTTCTGGCTGCCACAACGTTGATCATCTTGATCATAGGTTATAAATTTCTAAAAGGGAATAATCTGTTTGATGATAACAAGACCTATTTGATCGTTTTTGACGATGTAGATCAGTTGGTATCTTCTGCTCCAGTGCTCACGAGAGGCTTGAAAGTAGGAACGGTTGTAAAGGTTAAATTAGCACCTAAAAATCCCGATAAAGTAGTCGTAACTATAAATGTTAAAAGTGACATTCTTTTACCGAAAAATGCAAAGGCAGTTTTAGTCTCTACGGGCATTCTGGAAGGGAAGGCTATAGAACTTCGTTTCGATCACCACTGCTCCGATGATTGTATTGAAAATGGGGGAACCATTAATTCCGAAGTTGAAAGCATGCTTAATTCAATGCTGCCCAAATCTGAAATGGAAGAATATGTACAAGTTTTAAGTAAAAGTTTCAAAAAAGCTTTTGATTCAACAGATAGTAAAGGACAGGTCAATATTATGGCTAATGACTTTAAAACAACATTACATAATTTGAATTTAGTATCTACCCAATTAAGTTTACTTATGGCCGCTAATACCAAACAAATTAGCTCAACCATTTCTGGATTTAATACATTAGCCAAGAGTCTTGCTGCGAATTCTAAAGCTATTGATCAAAGTTTAAACAATATGGTCAGCATTACTGATCAAATTAAAAATTCCAAAATTGATAAATTAGCTCAAAATTCAAATCAAACCATTCAATCCTTAAACAAAGCAGCTCAAGACGCTACCCAGTCCATGAAAAATATTAATGAACTGATATCACAAATACAAAATGGAAATGGCACTGCAAGTAAATTAATCAAAGATCCCAATCTTTACAATAATTTAGAAAGCACCAGTAAAAATTTAGACAAACTTTTAATTGATATGCGTGCAAATCCTGGAAGGTATGTTCACTTCTCCGTATTTTCAGGAAAAAAAGATAAGTCTGAAATAAAACAATAGGAAGGTTACATTCTTTACATTCAACTTTTGACTTTTGACTAACGACTGTCGACTATAGACTTTCAACTAAACTTCTCCTTTCACCAATCTGTTGCCTCCACATAGCGTAATACAAACCTTTCTCGCGAAGTAATGAATCATGATCACCTGTTTCAATAATGCTTCCTTTTTCCAAAACATAAATTCGATCTGCATGCATAATGGTCGACAGCCGATGGGCAATGAGAACTGTTATCTGATCTTTGGTCAAAGAAATGGAACGTATCGTGCTTGTTACATCTTCTTCTGTAATGGAATCCAGAGAAGAAGTTGCTTCATCAAATATTAGAATTTTGGGCTTGCGCAATAATGCACGTGCTATAGAAAGTCTCTGTTTCTCACCACCAGACAATTTTAATCCACCTTCTCCAATGACTGTTTCTAAACCTTTATTCGATCGTTCCAGTATATACTTACAACTAGATTTTTCCAGTACATCTATCATATCTTGTTCAGATGCATAGGGATTCACAAAAAGCAAATTCTCTCTCACTGTTCCAGAAAACAATTGGGTATCTTGCGTAACGAAACCAATTTGATTCCGCAATTCTTCAAAATTAATTTTATCCTCCGAAATATTGTTGAACAAAATCTGGCCTTCTAGTGGTCTATACAATCCCACCAAAAGTTTCATTAAAGTAGATTTACCACTTCCGGAAGGTCCAACAAATGCAATGGTATCTCCTATATTTACATCAAAACTAATATTGTCAATCGCTTTATGATTTGCGCTTCTATGCTTAAAAGATACGCCATCAAATTTCAAATATTTTATGTCATCCAGGTGAATAGGAGCACTTGGAACTTCTTCCGGCTTTTTATCCATCAATAAATGAAAATTCATGATAGACGCTTCAGCTTCACGATATGACAATAAAACATTGCCGAATTCCTGCAATGGCCCAAATACAAAAAATGAAAAAAATTGCATTGTTACCAATTGTCCTGCATTCATTACATCTTTATATATAAGATACATCAACACAAACATTATGACTTGTCTTAAAGTGTTTACAACAGTTCCTTGCACAAAACTAATGCTCCGGATACGCTTTACTTTTGTCAGTTCGAGGTCCAGAATTTTATAGGTATTGTTATTCAATCGTTTTACTTCTTGAGAGGTCAACCCTAGGCTTTTTACAAGTTCAATATTACGCAATGATTCTGTTGTGCTACCCGCAAGGTTCGTTGTTTGTCCTACGATTAATTTCTGAATGCGTTTAATATTTTTACTTAGAAAATTAGTCAACAAACTCAAAATAATTATTCCTGCCAAATAAACTATTGGAATACTCCAATGTATATTTAAAGAGGCATATATCATGACAAATACTATCCCTACTAGTACACCAAATAAAATATTGATAAAATTCGTAAGTAGTTTCTCAATATCGATTCTAACTTTCTGAAGTATGCTAAGCGTTTCTCCGCTTCTCTGATCTTCAAATTCAGCATATGGTAATTTCATTGCGTGTTGCAATCCATCGGTAAAGATTTTAGCCCCGAATTTCTGTACAACCACATTTAAAAAATAATCCTGAAAATTCTTAGCAATCCGACTGATCATAGCAACAGAAATCGAGCACAATAACAAAAAAATAATTCCTGGCTTAGCCCATGAAAAGGAATGAAAAAATTGCTCGCTTGAAATGGTTTGTAAATGAGTAGAATATTGAGTGGCTAAATTAATTATTTTACCAAAAATAATAGGATCGCACAATGAAAATCCTGTATTGACCGCAGCCAATAACATAGTAAAAAAAATGAGTGCCTTGAATGGCTTGAGGTAGTGAAAAATGATTTTCATGCAACTCAAACATTAAAATAGAATTAAAGTTGAGTTCTTAGATGGTCCACTTTTAATAGCTTAATATAGCTTTCATCAAACTTGAAGACTCATAATATGATATTGAATTACTACTACTTGATGATATAACATCGACTATCTCCTAATAGCTTCTACTGGATCCATTCGAGAAGCGGATAAGGCAGGTAAGAATCCTGCAATTAATCCAATAGCCACAGACAAACCTAAACCTAACCACACATTGCCCCAAGATACAAATAGGTCAAAGTCAAGAAATTTAGTTAGAATCAAGAGCAATAACCAAACGAATACCAATCCAAATATTCCACCTATAATACAAAGTATGATTGCTTCGAATAAA
>JBDSHL010000502.1:0-1894 GCA_039918515.1 Saprospiraceae bacterium
GGCAAAAAGACACGATCAAGGATAAAATTCATGTTGTCCATGCTGATTTGTTAAATTTTGAAAAAGTAGGTGATCTTGAATATCAATATCTACGTCAAGAAGTAATTATTAAGCATAAGAAAACATATCTATTCTGCGATTCTGCTGTAATTTTGGGTTTGAGAGTTAGAGCTGTTGGTCATGTGAGAATTGTAGAAGGAGATAGTCTGCAAATTTTTGGCGATACTTTGAATTATGACGGCAAAAAGTTGACTGCAGAATTAATTAATAACGTAATTCTTAATCATCATGACAAACATTTATTTACCAACAAATTGTATTATGATCTAAAGAAGAGACTTGCAAGCTATAATTCTGGAGGTTTGTTGGTAACCAACAATACCAGAATGAAATCTAATAAAGCATATTATTTTGCTAAATCGGAGCAAGCATTTTTTAAAGATAGTGTAAATATTCTACTTGAGAATGGTATGAATGTACAATCTGATACGATTGAATTTGATTCGAAAACCAATCAAGTAATTTTTCTAGCTCCAACTAATATTACGAAGGAAAATTATAATATTTATTGTGAAAAAGGGTATTATAATGTGGATAAAAAATATGCATATTTTGATCAATATCCTACTTATCAGAACAAAGATCAAAATGCAGAGGCTAAATTAATTACGAACGATGAAGCCAATCAAATAACTACATTAATTAAGGATGCCAAGATACGCGACAGTCTAAGTGAAGCAAAGGGAGATACGATTACAATTAATGACTTAAGTCATATGGTTGAAATTTATGGTCATGGACAGTATAAAGATAAAGATAGAACTATAGAAGGTTCAAGAATAAGTTATAATCGATTGAATAAATCCCTAAATGTGGTTGGCAGAACACAATTAAAGGAAGGCAATCAATTGATCTCTGCAGAGAAAATTGAATACAATGGGACTAATGATTTAGGTTATGCTTATGGAAATGTTGTAGTGAAGGATACACAATCAGGATGGGAAATACACAGTGATACCTTTAATTACAATAAACATGAAAAAAGATTTATTCCCATTGGTAGTCGAAAATATATTGCAACTCCATTAGACAATGACACTTTATATTTGACTGCCGAAGAACTAATTTCGGAGCAAAAATTTGAAGGGAAGGACACTTTCCAGGTTCTAATTGCTAATCGCGATGTAAGAATCTGGAGTAAAAGAATTCAAGGGCTATGCGATTCATTATATTATAATGGTCGCGATTCTGTTTTTTCGATGTATAGAAATCCAGTAATGTGGTCAGATACAACACAATTTAGTGGCGACACCATTTTTTTATTTATGAAGAACAAGAGCATGGATAACATTCATTTAGTTAAAAAGGCTTTCATTCTAAGTGAATCAGAAACGCAATTATATAATCAAATTAAGGGACGTGACATTTTTGCTTATTTCAAAGAAAAAAGAATTCATTATTCAGATATCTTTGGAAATGCAGAGACCATTTACTTTGTTCAAGAAGAAAATAAGGCAGTTATTGGAATGAATTATATTCAGTGTAGTCAAATGAAAATAGATTTTGATGATGCTGAAAAGATTGACATTATTCATTTCTACAATAATCCAACTGGAAATCTAATTCCAACCTTGACTGGAAAAGATAAAAGATTAGACGGATTTTTATCTAGACAATTGGAGAAACCCAAATTATTTTCGGACTTATTTAAATAAAAAAAATGCCCCCATTTTATTTAATGATTTTTTATTTAATCTTAAATGTAGTGCAATCGCAATCATTTGAAAAAGGGATTGAATATTATAATGGCAAGGATTTTAAAAATGCAATTATTCAATGGAAGGAAACCGTAAATGAAGGTAAAGCAGGAGAAGCTGTTTATTTTAATTTAGCG
>JBDSHL010000503.1:0-5083 GCA_039918515.1 Saprospiraceae bacterium
AATGTATTTCGCTTCATATGCGGACATTCATTACAAGCACAATGATTATGAGGCGGTGCCGGAATAAAAGTTTTGTGTGGGCTTGCCTTTTGCATTTGATGTAAGATTCCTGCTTCGGTTGCTACTATAAAACTGTTAAATTCTTTCTTTTGAGTGTATGCTAACAATCCACTTGTTGAACCAATGTAATCCGCTAGCTCTAACACAGCTTCTTCACATTCAGGATGAGCAATGATTTTGGCATCCGGATTATGATGCTTTAATTTGGTAATTTTTTCTCTGGAAAAAATTTCATGAACCATACATGAACCATTCCAAAGTATCATTTCACGTCCTGTTACTTTATTAATGTATGCACCAAGGTTTTTATCCGGTGCAAAAATAATTCCCTTGTCCTTTGGTATACTATTAATAATATGAACAGCGTTTGATGAAGTACAACAAATATCCGTCAACGTTTTTAATTCTGCCGTGCAATTTACATAACTAACTACAATATGGTCGGGGTATTTTTCCTTGAATTTTGCAAATATTGGAGCTGGACAAGAATCAGATAAGGAACAACCTGCTTTCAAGTCTGGTAGAATGACTTTCTTATCAGGTGAAAGTATTTTCGCTGTCTCCGCCATAAAATGTACCCCTGCAAAAACTATAATATCCGCTGTTGTTCTTGCAGCTTCCTGTGATAATTGCAGACTATCTCCAACAAAATCTGCAACATCTTGAATTTCTGAATCCTGATAATAATGAGCAAGAATTACTGCATTTTTTTCCTTTTTTAGTTTTTGTATTTCTAAAATGAGGTCCAGCTCTGGATCAACATCGATAGCATAAAAACCATCTTTTAGAATTTGATTCTCTAATACTTCCATATCAATTTTTTTTCTACAAGCAATTGAACTAATGAGTTTCTTCTTTATGTTTTACCATAGTAAGAATATTGGCAATGGCAACTGTTTCTCCTGTCTCATCATATACATCAACTAACCACTTTACTATTCCTTTAGGTACATCTTCAGGGTTTCTTTTTTCTTGATCTATTTTTTCTTTTACTGTTAGTTTAACACCAATAGTCATTCCAGGATAAACAGGTTTTATAAATCTACAATCATCTAGACCATAGTTAAGTAGTACAGGGCCTTTTTTAGCTTCAACAAACATACCTGCTGCTTTTGACAAAATATAATAACCATGTGCCACTCTCCCAGTAAAAATTGTTCCTTCAAGCGAGGTTGCATCCATATGTGCATAAAAATGATCTCCGCTTAAGTTGGCAAAATTAGTGATGTCTGTTTCTGTTACAGTGTGTTTGGCGGTTATCCATTGATCTCCTATATTTAATTCTTCGAAATATTTTCTGAATAAATGTACTTCACTTTCTTTCGTGTCTGATCCCTGTTGAAATTGTTGGGTTATCTGCGTAATCATAGTTGGAGAACCTTGAATTGCAGTTCTTTGCATATAATGTTTTATTCCTCTGAGTCCTCCCATTTCTTCTCCACCTCCAGCTCTTCCTGGTCCTCCATGAACCAATAGTGGCATGGGAGAACCATGACCTGTACTTTCCTTTGAGCAATATTCATTGAGAATTAATATTCTTCCATGATGCGATCCCGCACCTAAAACAAATTCTTGCGCCATTGAGGAATCAGAAGTAATAAATGATGATACTAATGAACCTTTACCCATTTGTGCAATTTCAATAGCTTCATCCATATTGCGATATGGCATTAAGGTACTTACTGGGCCAAAAGCTTCGATCTCGTGACTTAAAGTATTTGTAAAGGGTTTATCATTCATCATTAATATTGGAGATATGAATGCTCCTCTGGAAGTATTATTGCCTAACGTATTTACGTGATTTAAATCGCCGAAAACAATAGGTGTAAATTTTGATAACTCTGCAATCTTTTCTTTTACTTCATTCATTTGAGTTACTCCAACAAGTGCTCCCATTCTGACTTCTACTAAATGCGGATCACCAATAATTGTTTTACTCAATCTTTGTGAAAGAGAAGATTGAACATCTAGTATAAATTCTTCAGGAACAACAATTCTTCGAATAGCTGTACATTTTTGACCACATTTAGCGGTCATTTCTCTGTACACTTCCTTGATAAAAATTTCATAATTTGCTGTCCCCGGTCTCGCATCTTTTCCTAGTATGGAACAATTCAAGGAATCGGTTTCCATGGTTAAAGGGACTGATTCTTCAATAATTCTTGGGTGAGTTCTTAGTTTTTTTCCAGTCGAGGCTGAACCAGTAAAAGTTACTATATCTTGATAATTAACATAACTCAAAAGGTCTCTCACTGAGCCACAAATAAGTTGCAAGGCTCCTTCTGGTAATATTTTAGATTCGATAATATCTTTAAAAACAGCTTCAGCTAGAAATGAACTTACTGTTGCAGGTTTAATAATAGCTGGTACACCAGCCAATAAATTTACAGAAATTTTTTCTAACATTCCCCATACTGGAAAGTTAAATGCATTGATGTGAATAGCAACACCTTTCTTAGGAGTTAGAATATGATGGCCAACAAAGGTATTGCCTTTAGATAAAGGGGCAAGGTCTCCATCAGTACAAAATGTTTGATTCGGTAACTTTCTTCTTAAACTTGAATAAGCAAATAAAGTTCCAATTCCCCCATCTATATCAATCCAAGAATCAGCTTTCGTTGCACCTGTTTTATAACTAATTGGGTAATATTTTGATTTCAATTCAGAAAGATAAAAAGCCAATGCCTTGATCATTCTTCCTCTTTCTTGAAAAGTCATTTTTCTTAATGCTGGTCCACCAATTTTTCTAGCATATTGAACTACCTCTTCGAGATTGATATTCTCTGTACTCGCAATTGCGACTTCTTCTCCATTCACCGCATTATATAACATTTGACCATTTCCAGTTCCTTCTACCCACTGACCAACTATGTAATTTTTTAGTTTCATGTTTTTTATTAAATAACTAAAATCATCCTTCTACATAATCAACTTCAATTCCAAATTGTTTCAAATGATGAATGGAATGTTTGAATAATAGATTTGTGTTTAATTCCTCGTTCAATGAACCAAAAAATGGGTTCAATAATGACAAATTTGGATTACTTGAATAGACTTTAAAAAAATCTAATATTTCTTGTTCCAATTCCTCAATAGAATCGAAATAGTTAGAGTGTTTCAGGTCTTGAGGATTACTGGATATTAATGGGTTCTGAATATTGATTTTCATAGCTTTATTGGTCAATATCCAATCTTGGAATTTGGGAATGTTCTCTTCAGGACTTATTAATTGATCAACTTTTACTTTTCCATCGCCTAATTGAAAGGCATAAGTCATATGCTCTACCATCTGATGAGCATTCATCAATCCCCATAGGCCTTTAGCGTTTGGTTCAAGCGTTTTTAATAAAGAAATATATTCGTTTTGTAAAAAATACTTTTTATTCTGCATCTTTATTGAACCTTATTAAATATTCAATCCTCCACACACACTTAATACCTGACCAGTAACGTAACTAGATTGATCAGAGGCTAGAAACGCAACTACATCTGCAACTTCTGATGCTTTTGCTAGTCTTCCTAAAGGAATATTTTTAAGAAAATTTTCTTTGGTCTTATCATCTAATCCATGAGTCATTTCTGTTTCAATAAAACCTGGAGCAATTGCATTACATCTTACATTTCTAGAGGCCACTTCTTTAGCTAAAGATTTAGTTAATCCAATCATCCCTGCTTTGGATGCAGCATAATTGGATTGTCCAGCATTTCCGAATAATCCTACTACAGAAGAAATATTTATGATACTTCCATTTCTTTGACGCATCATTTGTGCAATTGCAAATTTGCTAAGATTAAAAGCTGATTTCAAATTAACATTCATTACTTGATCCCATTGTTCTTCAGTCATTCGAATGATCAAATTATCTTTGGTTATACCTGCATTATTAACGAGTATATCCAGTCTACCAAAATCAGCGATTACTTGTGTTATTAGTTCTTTACATTGATTATGATCTGAAGCATCTGAAGGATATGCTTTAACAGTAAATCCTTGTGCTTCCATTTTTTGAACCAACTCTTGTGCTTTGTCAGGTGAACTTAAATATGTGAAAGCAACTTTAGCGCCATTCATGGCAAGTTTTTCAACAATCGCAGAACCAATTCCTCTTGACCCACCTGTCACTAAAGCTATTTTATCGGAAACTTTGCACATACAATAATATTTTTATTATCCAATTATTATAAAAATAGCAATTTCAAAAGAAAAATTCCTTGAATTAAACAAAACAAATTTTACAATGCAACGGTGTGTTTAACCTCGACGAGGGTTGTTATTGTTTCGCTTAAATTTATTTTTATTATTACTGAATTTTCCATTTTTACTAGTTTTTTGAAAACCTCGATTTCTTTGATGGCGTGGAGAGCCAATGTTGACTTCAAGTGTTACTTCATCCGAAATTTTCAATTCGCCATTACTCATATTTGCCAAATCCTCTTTAATACTTTCATCACTTATGAAATGTTCCTTATTCCAATTACTGAAAGCTGTTTTCATATAGCTTGCAATGATAATCGCAAAAGCTTCTTTCTTTTCCAGATTATCCATTGTTTTTGCTTTGGAGATCATTTCATTTACATATCCTCCATAATGACGATACCTGTCCGTTGACTTAGGATATTTAATTCTTTCTGGTTTGACAAAATCTAATTCTCTTGAAATCTCCAATCCTGCAGGAGGTATCACTTTAATATCATACTCGGCAATTCTAAAAAAATGATGCCAGAGTTTTTTTCTGTGCTCCTCATAATTTCTATTATATGGAGTAATGATTTGCATTAACTCAACAATGGATTCAGCAAATCCTTGTCTTTCTTCATCATCTTCAATTTTTTTACAAACGGTAACCAATTGCTGAACATTGCGGCCATATTCTGGCATTACAAGTTCACTTTCTTGAGTATTATAATTAAATATTATATTATGAGTTCCCATGATTTATTCTACTGTTACTGATTTAGCTAAATTTCTTGGTTGATCTACGTCACAATTCCGCATTACGGCAATGTGATAGGATAATAATTG
>JBDSHL010000504.1:0-4835 GCA_039918515.1 Saprospiraceae bacterium
TTCCATTTGTCTTTGTTGATAACATTTAGGAGTACCATCATAAATGCCATTCGAAGCTGGTAAGCATTGACCAATTGTCACTTCTTTCATTAAAATAGCAAGAAAACCAAAAAGAAAATATTTCATAATTAAATGATCTATGATAATTAGCACTTTCAATTAGGATTCGCTGCTTAGTTAATATAATATTACATTACAAATGTCTCTTCGATTATCCGTTTCACATAATGCATTTCTTGTTCTTCAAGTACTCTAAGTTTTTTTATTACTCTTGATTTATCTATTGTTCTAATTTGATCAATAACAATTCTTCCTTCCTTAATTTCTAAAACAATTTTTATTCTTGTTGGGTAATGTGAAATATTACTGGTAATAGGTGCAATAATTATCGTCCGTAAATTCCAATTTAATTCATTAGGTGAAATAATGAGACATGGTCTTGTTTTTCTAATTTCACTACCAATGGTCGGATCAAGATTCACTAAAATAATATCGTATTGGCTAAATTCTAATCCCATAATCCTTCATCTTCAAAAACATCAGGAATAAGAAGCTTATCTTCATTCTTTAAACTCATTTTCTTAAATGCAATGTCCCAATTCGCTCTAGGCTTTGCAATTGGCTCAATTATTAAGTATTCTTCTTCCAGCCTGATATTGACTTGTTCTCCAATATTATATCTTTCCAAAATAGACTTGCTAATCCTTAGTCCTTTTGAATTTCCAATTTTAATAATCTTTGTCAACATTTCTATTTTTTCACAAAGTTATTACAATGTAATTACAAATTGGTATTAAAATTGAAATACAAATGAATTAATAAGTTTAAAGATTAAAAGATTTGCCATTGTAGAATTAGGCATTCTTACAAACCCGATTATACAGGGTAAAATTATAGAATTACTTTGGTTTAGATCCAGGTTTGGTTTGAGGCCCACCTGTGCCAATAGTCATGCGAATCCAATTATCCTGATAAGTTACGGCTAATTCTACTTCGCCATATTCCGCCGAATTAACTTTTTTGGTAATGACTATGGGGTCTTTCTTGACCTGTCTTGTTGCCGTAGGGTTCACAGCAGAACCTATAGCAGGTTGAGTTGCTCTGCCTGCTAATTGAAGCCCTTCAATACGAATGGGAAGACTGGCTGATTTAATACCATTCTCTCTAATTCCGAATTCAACAAAGTAGGTTCCAGCTTTCAGATTTTTGAATTCATAAGTTCCCATTTGATTTGTTTTTCCATAGGCAATAATTTCACCTCTTGGAGGTGGTCTTTTACCTAATTTAACATCAACACCTGGAATAGGATCGCTTGGTGTGAACTCTAAAGAGTATCCAATTCCATATGTCAAGACAATGAAAGCTGTCAAGAAGAATAATTTTTTCATTTTTTGTTTAATTTGTTATAAAGCCTACTATATTCAGTTTTCGGCTTCCCTGATTATCAATTCCCAACCTAAGCTAGGTGTATAATACCTTTATGTACCACAATTTACAATTTGTAACCAGTAGTAGTCTATTTATTTTAGAACTAATTTAATTGCGACAACAGGTTATGTTGTTTTAAGGCAACTGGAGGATTGAATAAATTTATCTTTTATCTAAACTTATGGTACAACTAATTAGTTTCGGAGTTCAAGTTTTAGTTAAAATCCAAAAATCAATGGTCTTTGTTAAAGAATAAATACTTTTGAAAATGTAATTAATTTAAAAAAATATTTTATTAAATACTTGATATACAATCTTTTACACTTTATATAAATAAAAATATAAAAATATTTTCGAAATAACTTGCACAAATTCAAAACAGCGACATACATTTGTGGTGTATTAGTATTGTAATACACTAAAACATTAACCAATGATTAAATTAAAAGACATTCAATTTTCCTACTCGAAGAAGAAAAAACTCTTCGATGGCCTCAATCTTAACCTCGAAAAGGGAAAGATCTACGGTCTTCTTGGCAAGAACGGCGCCGGCAAAACCACTTTACTCAGAATTATAAATGGACTCATTTTTCCACAATCGGGAGAAGCTACCGTATTCGACTATGATGCTACAGAAAGAAACCCCAATATGCTTTCTGAAATCATATTTATCCAAGAGGAACCAGTCATTCCTAACAGCACTATCCTCTCCTATTTGTACACTTATGCTCCTTTTTACCCAAGATTTGACTACAATAAATTCTTAAGTTTGATTACTGAATTCGGTCTAGAAGGAAGCCAGAGAATGGATAAACTTTCATTTGGTCAGAAGAAGAAGGTTATGCTTTGCTTTGCAGTAGCATCCAATGCCAGAATTCTGATTCTGGATGAACCAACCAACGGACTGGACATTCCATCAAAGAGTCATTTTAGAAAATTAATTACCGAAGCGATGTTAGATGATCGCATTGTAATCATTTCAACACATCAAGTTAGAGATATGGTTAATCTGATTGATCCCATATTAATGTTGGAAGATGGAAAGATTATATTTGATTATTCCCTTGAAGAAATTTCCAAAGCATTGCACTTCGAAATTCATTATTCCATGACGCCTCCTTCCGATGTGATTTATTCAGAAAGAATAAGTGGTGGCTATATGAGTATTCGTGAGAATATCGATGGGCGCGATAGTGAAATCGACTTAGAAGTATTATTCAATGGTTTATTAAGCAATAAACAACAAATACTTTCTGCTTTAGAAAAAACAAAACATTTTCAAATCTAATTAATAATAAAAAAATATGTCAACGATAAATAATTATTTCGACTTAAATCGATTTCGATTTCTACTGAAAAGAGAATTTCTTCAATCGGTCAGACCCTTAATATATGTGTGCTCTGCAATAATGGGTTCTTATACTTTAGGAACCATCATCCAATTATTCACCAACAGCAATCACACGAATGGATTCAATACAGGCAATTTAATAACAAGCCTTGGATTTGCTTTAATTATATGGGCAAGTATTAGCTTTCATGAGATAGCCAATACACCTGGCCGGCAACAGTACCTAAGTCTTCCTGCTTCCCATTTAGAAAAATTAAGTTCCAAATGGTTTATCATTTCCCTTGTTATTCCCATTCTATTTACCTTATTTTTTGTAATCGCAGGTTACTTGAATTACTTTATTATTGATATGGTAAGTTCAAGGCCAACTTCACTTCCATCTTTTGACTGGTCAACCATTGTTAAATCAGTTATTGGCCTAATAGGCATTCAAAGTTTGTTTTATGTTGGATCTATTATTTGGCCCAAACATTCCATTTTTAAGACGGGATTAAGCATATTTGTCTTTCTAACAGGAGCGGCTATAGTAACCTTTATATTGGCTAGAATAATTTTTCCTGAACACTTTAATTCAAATGGATTTACAATGGATGAACATAGTTTTTCAATAAATTTTAATCCATTTGAGACTTATCCGTATTTGCCTAAAGTACTTGGAATTTTCGGATCAATTTTTTTCATGACACTTGCTTATTTTAAATTAAAAGAAAAAGAATTATAATGGATTTTCGTAAAAATCAACCAATATATATGCAAATAGCAGACGTTATCCTCTCAGATATTCTAGAGAGAAAAATACAGGATGGCGAACGCATCCCTTCAGTTAGAGAACTTGCGATCTCACTGGAAGTAAATCCGAATACTGTACAAAGAAGTTATCAATGGCTTCAAGATGAAAACATCATCTTTCAGAAAAGAGGCATAGGCTTTTTTCTATGCGATGAAGTTTATAACAAAACTATACACGTTAAAAGAGAAGAATTTCTTAAAGAAGAACTTCCCAATACTTTAAAGCAAGGAAAATTGCTTCAAGTTGACCTTAATACTATTCAAAAAATTTACAATCAAATTTAAATCATTAATCCATATGAAAACAAGTAATAAAATTTTTACCTCAGGAATTGCTATTGTATGTACACTACTTTTGGCAAGCCTTATATACCTTAAAAAACATGTCTCCAGCTCTTCAGAAAAGGAAGGTTCAGAATTGAAAAATGAAAATCAAAATCTTGAAGGTTTTAATAAAATTCACCTTACAGGAAATTTCGATGTTAAGCTAAATAATGGACAACATGCTATAAAAATAAGTGCAGACGAAAGGTCACTCAATAACTTAGATATCAAAGTTCAGGATTCTACACTTATCATAGGAATGAAAAAAGAAGGTGGTTTAATAATTCATTCATCAGAAATTAATCTTGAAATTAGTTACAGCATGCTCAATGAATTGATTTCTACAGGTAATAGTGATGTTGAAATGATTACAGATAACAATACCCCTTCATTTGAAGTCGTTCAGATTGGAAATGGCGAAATTAAAACAAGAACCAAAAGCAATTATTTCAAAGCCAACTTGACCGGAAATGGCAACATCAGCAACAATGGTTCTGCTGACAATATTGTATTAAGTATGCTTGGCAATGGAGATATAGACTTATCGGAAACCGAAGCTTCAACAGCAGAAGTTACGCTTATCGGAAATGGCAATTTCATCATTCAATGCAAAGAAAGTATAAAAGGTACATTGACAGGCAATGGAGAAATTCATTACAAAGGAACCGACAAAGTATCTGTGAATAAAATTGGAAATGGAGATGTAATTAAAGATAATTAAACCCGCATTATGCAATAGAGTTTTGTAGTGAAAGTCAAAAGGCCAATAAAGATTAGTGCTCCCGGAGAATTTTTACCGCAATCATAGTCACCCCTATGCTGAGGATAAAAATTCGAGGAAGTGCTAAGATTTGAAGGCATTTTGACTTGTAATAAAAAGTCTATTGCATAAAGCGGGTTAATATTATTATTAAATGCTTTTAATTGGCTGAGATAATAATTC
>JBDSHL010000505.1:0-9399 GCA_039918515.1 Saprospiraceae bacterium
AAGACCCTTCTGCAGCAATTCCACTTAGATCACCTTTGATATCTAATAATACACAAGGAATTCCCTTATGTGAAAGTTGCTCAGCAATAAGTTGCAAAGATTTGGTCTTACCTGTACCAGTTGCACCTGCAATTAATCCGTGTCTGTTTAAAGTCTTAAGAGGAAGCCTAACAATAGTCTCCTTTATAATCACTTTGTCTAACATTCCACATCCTAGTTCGATGGAATCCGATTGAAATCCATATTCACTTTGAATTCGACTTGAAAATTTATCGTTCATAAATTATTAAAATGCAAATTTAGCATTTATGCGTACATTAGCCTTTAAGTATCTGACGAACATTTGTTTTATGCCAAGCAAGAACACTCGATTAATTCCATTTTTTATTACTGGCTTAGGTCTTTTGAATTCGATGTCTGCTCAACACAGCATACTTAATAGTGTTATGGATACTCGTTCATTAAGTATGGGAAGAACAGGATTGGCATTAAAAAACAACAATAATTTTCTAAATAATACTGCGCATCTTTCACTTTTGGACAATTCTGGGATTTATGCTAGTGCAAGATCATATTATCTGGTAGAAGGATTAGGTCAGATTAACATTCAAGGTTTTTATCATTCACATTCCAATGATGGCTGGGGAATTACTGGTAGTTTTGATGGAAGTAAAGATTTGAATGAATCTGTAATTGGAATTGCTTATAGTAGAAAAATAAATAATAATAGCTCCGCTGGAATTGGTTTAAATTATTATCAACAAAATTTGCCAGAAAATTCAAGTATTTCATCTGTTTATCCAACTTTTGGAATGCAAATCCAAATCATTCCAAAATTCACTCTTGCTACTCAAATAAATAATCCAATACCAATCAATACCAAGTCTTCAAAAAAGATTTCAAGTTTATACAAATTTGGTGGGACATTTGAAATATATGCTCAACTTTGTATTACGACTGAACTACAATTAGCAAGTAATCAAAAAACTGATTTAAGGATTGGCATTGAATATCTCCCTAATCCACAATTTGCATTTCGAACTGGATTTATTGGAAATGGAACAATAAGCTTTGGAATTGCCTTTAAACTTAAAAACAAAGTCTATTTAGAGACTGGCTACGAATTACATCCTGTTCTGAATTCTTCAATTGGATTAGGATTCGGTTATAAATTTAACAAAGAGAAATCGTAACCATTTTTATATGAACTAAATAAAATTATAAATTAAGAATTTTTGCAACTATTTAGTCAGTGAATATTTTTGTCATGATTTTTGCAAAAATCGCAAAAATTTATACTAAACGCAAGTACGTTAACCATTTAACCCATTTTATGCAATAGACTTTCTATTACAAGCCAAAGTGCCTGCAAATCCTAGCACTTTGCAATTCTTCATGCCGCTTTCGCGGTTCCTTCACTTTTCTTACTGTCGTAAGAAATTCCGCTATGCGGAAATCGTTCAGTCATCCTCACCATGGGGGTGACCATGTTTGCGGTAAAAATTCTCCGGCCGTGTCCAGCCGAATGGCAGGGGAGCACTAATCTTTATTGGCCTTTTGGCTCTCACAACAAAACTCTATTGCATAATTCGGGTTGAAGAACAGTTTGGCGACCAATCAATCAATAAAACATTACAAATCTTCCATTAAAAACTTGATTTAATTGTTATGAGTATTGTGATTCTTATAATAGGTAATTAATTTTTATGTATAACTATTCAACAATGTATTAAAAAATACTCCAGAGGAGTATAATATTTTTAGAGATGGATGTAATCCATCGTTTTTTAAGGTGAACGAGCTTGTTTTTGGCTTCAATTTTTGCTATTTTTGCAAAAATCATAACAAAAACATCAACCAACTGAATAGTTACTTTTATATTAAAATAATTTACAAACAGAGATAAGATATTAAAATTTTCTTGAAGTAAAGCATTTCTCATTGTAGGAATTAACTCGAACCAATAAGATTAATTTATTTCGAATCATGTTTAATTCGTTTAACCCTTTTGCCAGATTTATCGAACCACAATTCATCCTTTGATTCCGGTTCTCCATGATAATTGATAGTGATTTCTTCACCAGCCGCAATATTTTTTATGGCAAAAAAACGAATTTGCAAATTTCCCAAATCCATTTCAAAATTGGCGTTTGGAGCATAAGAATGATTGTATAAAGAACCATAACCTAAAGCAAGTGCAGCTTCTTCATCCTGTTCACCCCATACAAAGTAATAATCATGCAATTCGGTGTGATGGATGATATCTACTTCATTTTTGGGAATGACCAATACAGGGCTAAGTTCTATCAAGGAACCTTTTGGAATTGGCTGACCACAGAAGACGCCTCTGCCGTGAATACCCATAGAAATATATAAACCTGGAATTTGTTGCATCAGCGCATTTCTTAAGAAGCCCAAAAGTAGTACCTTTGCGGCTCATATCTGAGACATGCATGACATTAGACTTTTCTCTGGAAACAATTCATTATATCTGGCAGGACAAATAGCCGATCATTATGGTCAGGAACTTGGAGCTTTAGAAATAAAGAAATTTTCTGATGGCGAAATGCAAATTGAGATTAAAGAATCTGTTCGAGGAACTTACTCCTTTTTTATTCAATCAACGAATGCTCCGACGGATAACCTTATGGAGCTATTACTAATGATTGATGCGGCACGCAGGGCTTCCGCGGATTATATCACGGCAGTAATTCCATATTTTGGATATGCCAGACAAGATCGAAAAGACAAAGCAAGAGTTCCTATATCAGCTAAGCTAATAGCCAATATCCTTCAGGCAGCTGGGGCAAGTCGAATTATGACGATGGATCTCCATGCTGATCAGATTCAAGGCTTTTTTGACATCCCGGTTGATCACCTTAAGTCGGAAGCGATATTTATGCCTTATCTAGAGTCTACAGATTTAACCGATGTAATTTTTGCCTGTCCGGATGTTGGAGGTGTTAAGCGAGCCAGATCGTATGCGAAATATTTTTCAAAAGACCTTGTCATTTGTGATAAATATCGAAAAAGAGCGAATGAAGTGGAAAGTATGACCGTAATCGGGGATGTAACCGGCAAAAAGGTATATCTCATTGATGATATAGTCGATACTGCTGGCACATTATCAAAGGCTGCAGATGCTTTAATTGCCAAAGGTGCTAGCTCAGTGAAGGCAATTTGCACCCATCCTGTACTTTCTGGTAGAGCAAAAGAAATTGTAGAAGCGTCCAGAATTGATGAATTATTGGTTTCAGATACCCTTCCTATTCCGTATAATAGTCAGAAGATCAAGGTGATACCATCTGCTAGGCTCTTTGCAAGAGCTATAAGGAATACCCATGAGCATAAATCCATTTCTGCACTATTTGTTGATAAAGAGTAAATTTTTAAGTATAATTAATTATACACTATTATCTTTGCGTCCCCAATTAGGGATAATCAGATTATTATGGAAACTGTAGAAATAAACGCTCAAGATAGGGCAGTAGCTAGTAAGCTTGAACTTCGCAATATGCGTAAAGGGGGTATGGTTCCTTGTGTCCTTTACTCAAAGGAAGAAAATATGACTTTCGCTGCTCCTACAGCAGAAATAAGACATTTGGTTTTTTCCTCAGATTTTAAAATAGCCGATATAAAGCTTAATGGAACAACCCATAAGTGCATATTAAAGGATATTCAGTTCAATCCAGTCACAGATAAGGTGACTCATATTGATTTCCTTAAGTTGGTAAAGGATACCACCATTAAAGTAAGTATTCCTTTAAAAACCAAAGGAACCGCTGCTGGCGTTAAGTCTGGGGGTAAGTTGGTTCAGAGAATGCGTTCTATACTCATCAAGACCACTCCTGAACATCTCGTTTCTGAACTTTATGTTGACATATCTGCATTAGAACTTGGTTATACCATGCGAATAAAAGACATTATTCCTGCAGAAGGAGTAGAAATTCTAAATACTCCGGCTACACCAATTGTTTCAGTAGATATTCCTCGTTCATTGAAGACTGCTGATGCTGATGCTCCAGCTGCAACTTCTGCGGCACCTACACCTGCAACAGCTAAGCCTGCTGCCGCTAAGAAATAATTCTAATTTCTAAAGTGAATAATAGGCTTTAGGTATTGCCAACATAAATCCTAAGACGGCGCTCTATATCTGGAATAATTTGATATTCATTTTTGAATCTTAAAAATCATTCATATGCGAATTTTTAAGTTTAAGTATCACATTCTTTACTTGTTATTATTGGTTTGTTCCTGTACAAAAGAAAAAGTAAAAATAAAAACCATAAATCTAAAGTCTTATAATAAAGCAAATTGGAATTTTAATTATACACCTTTCAATAAAATTTCTTCTCCAATTGAATACAAATTAGATGGAATGTGTTACGCCTCTGGAATAAGATTTATGCCCAACATTGAAGCGAATGATGCATCAGCTCTTTCCTTAACTTTTAACTTAGGAGGTTGTCAAAATCATCTTTATGGTGGCAAGCAAGTCGTCCAATCTTATCTAGATCAATCTCCTTCAAGAAAATACATTAAGTCAGATTCTATAAAGATTAATCAAAATTCAATGGCTTATTTCAGTATAGCCAATGATTTGGAAACAAATCAATCCTTGGTAATGGGATGTTTTGAAAATTCAAAAGAGAATTATTGTATTGGTTTTGGCTATTTTATTGCCAATACAAATTTAGCAAAGGCGTATTTGAATTTCTTATCTAGTTTTTTGGAAACGGTTACTATTCAAAAATTAGACCAATCGATTCCTGAATACCCACCTTGTAAATAGGATATAAAACCCGCATTATACAATAGATTTTCTATTACAAGCCAAAGTGCCTGCAAATCCTAGTACTTCCTCGAATTTTTATCCTCACCTTGGGGGTGACCATGTTTGCGGTAAAAATTCTCCGTGAGTACCAGTCTTTATTGGCCTTTTGACTTTCACTACGAAACTCTATTGCATAAAGCGGGTTAAAAAAAATTATCTTCTTCTTTCCTGTCGTCTTTGCCTAAGAACTTTGATAACTTCAATTTTGAAATCCTTCTCCACATCATCTAATTTAGCAATTTTAGAAACAGGGAGAGCAGTCTTGAATTTTTCGTAATAATTCTTTTTAAGGTTAAGAATTTGTTCTTCTTGATCAAACTGATCTTCTATGGATTCTTCCGACGCTTCATTTCGATCTTGTCTCTTTGCTTTTTTTAATTCAAATCTCTTCTTTGAATATTCATTATATAAAGGCCAGAACTTAGCAGCTTCTTCAGTTGTAAGATCCAGTCTGTTGGTTATAAATGCGACTCTTTGGGTTTCAAGTTTTTCCAACATTCTAGTTCTCATTTCAGGATTATTCGGCCTGTCCACTTGAGCAAAACTTATATTTAAGGACAAAAATATAAGGCTTAATAAAATCAATTTTTTCATGGTGTTAATTATATTTTTTTATTGGTAAATTTTTATTAATTCATCAACTGAATCGTCATCTATATCATCGAGATCGATATTCAAGTCAGTCAAATTTTGTTCATCCATTGCGTCGCTTAGAATATTCATATCAACATCATTCATAGCGACATATTCTATTAAAGTATCATCATCAATCTGATTAAGACTAAATTCAGTATTGGTCTTATTGTTATTCCATCTATACATAAATGTGCCAATCATCAATACGAATAAGGCTGCGATACTAATGGCTTTGATTGAGCCGAAATTAAATTTTCTAATGGGAGCCATAACTTCTTCAGTTCTCAACTTTCCCATAACTTTATCATTTAAGGTATCAAAGTAATTTCCAGGAATAGAAAAATTGTCCTTTGTTTCAACCTTTTGAAGATTTATAATTCGCAGAGTTTTTTCAATATTATGGTTAAAATAATGATCTGGAGTCGTAAATGAATTGCGATTCGAAATTCCTATTTCACTAAGGCTCTTAAGTTCAATTTTATGTGTGATAGCTTCAATATTTTTTGTAAAATATTGATCAGGGGTAATAAATGAATTGCGATTTGTAATTCCGATTTCAGCAAGACTAGAAACTTCCATTCTATGAATGGTAGATTCAATATTTTTTTCAAAGTATTGGTCAGGGCATAGAAATGCATTCTTATGTTTTAATTCTTGTAATATTTTGGGGAGATATTCTATTTCCTGATTCATTGTTTGGATAATTATTTTTTATTTATTAGCTTTTATTTTGATTTTAAATATTCTTCAATTTTTTTAACAGCATGATGATAGGACGCTTTAAGTGAACCTTCCGAAGTTTCTAGAATATCAGACATATCTTGATAAGATATCTCATCATAATATCTTAACTTGAAGACCTGTCTCTGTTTAGTAGGAAGTGTTAAAATTGCAGCTTCGAGTTTTAAACTAATTTCATCTCCATCGAAATATTCATCGGATTTCAAACTTGCAATGGCAGGATGTTCTCTAGACGGATCTATTGAATCGACTTGCCATTTTTTATTCTTTTCGATAAAGGTCAAAGATTCATTTGTCGCAATCCTATAAAGCCAAGTGAATAAACTGCTTTTCTGTTCAAAGTTGTTTATACTTTTATAAACCTTTATGAAAGTATTCTGAAGAATATCATCAGCATCATCATGGTTCAAAACCATTCTTCTAATCTGCCAATACAGTTTTTCCTGATATTTCTCCATCAACTTCCTTAGACCCAAATCCATTGATTCGGGTGTAATCATTAACTTTATGATCTCATGATCTTCAGCATGTTTAGAATTCATATTCTATGGGTTAGACTATTATTACAATAGATGGTTTAATTACAAATTTATAATATCCGAAACTCTATCAAGATAAAGCTGGGTTTGACCTTTAACAATTTCAATCATAGGACTGAATTTGGCATTGCATTGAAACTGACTGAAATGGTACGAAGATAAATTCTTGATTACCCGACCAGATTCTTCATCATAAGCACTGATCATTACAAGCATTTCAGCCTTAATCTTTGCAAAGTCTTCATTTTTAAGTCCAAAAAGTGGACTTTCTTGAGTAATGGGATGATTCACTGTCCATGATATTGGAAACATGGAAATTTTTTTAATCTCAAGTTCCAAAGTTCTGAACATTCGAGCGCCTGATTCCTCTGGTATAAAAGCAAAAATCATTGTTGCCTCCACATCCATAAGTTTTTGCCTAAGGGGGTTTACGACTCTAAACATTGCTCCTGTGATATCTTTATAAGGACTAATAATGAGATTTTTTGAATAACTTAAGTTGAAATTTGGTTTAGAAAATTTGGAATAAACCAAACCCGTTATAATGGCAAAAGTCAATAGCCCACTTAGCGCTTCTAGACCAGCCACAGAAGAACTGAACATTCCTTTTGGATGTAGTGCTCCATATCCAACCGTCGTAAAAGTTTGGACTGAAAAGAAGAAGCACTCCATAAAGTTTAACCAACCTTCTTTTTGTGATATTCCTTCAAGGCTATTAGGCCCTAACAAATAATAAATACCTGCAAAAAATAAATTAGCAACGATATAGAAAAGGAGAATAAGGATTAATATCTTACTCCAACTAAGGGCCAACAGTTCGTGAAATATACTAATTGCTGGAGTTCCTATTCTCTTTACATTGAAATTGCCTTTATTATTTAAAACTCTTTCGTTCTCCCCTGAATAGGAGGATCCAAATCCTGAATCTATGTCCGGGTTGGTTTTCTTAATTGAATTAAATCTAAAATTGCTCATCTTTACTGATTGATTTTGAATCCAAATATATGCGAAGCTTAGCAACATTTATACTTAGAATATTGGGATGGTCTTATAAAGGTCATGAAAGATTGTATCAATATCCTAAATATCTGTTGGCAGCTGGACCTCATACCTCAAATTGGGATTTCCCTTTAGGGATTTTGTTGAGAAAATCAGCTGGACTAGATAAGGTAAAATTCTTAGGAAAATCAAGTTTATTTAGACCACCCTTGGGTTGGATTTTTAGACTATTAGGAGGTTATCCAATAGAAAGATCCAAAAGTATGAATATGGTTCAATCCTATGTTGATTTATTTAATTCAAAAGATAATTTTGCAATTGTTATGGCTCCAGAGGGAACTAGAAAGAAGGTTGAGCATTTCAAGACTGGATTTTATTATATCGCAAAAGGAGCCCAAATTCCTATTATTCCTTGCATATTTGATTATGAATATAAAGAATGTAGATACCTTGATCCATTCTATTCTACCTCTGATTCGGAAAAGGATATCTTATATCTGGAAAGTTTGTTTCGAGGAATTCAAGGTAAGAATCCAGAGTACAATTTCTAATTTTTTTACTTATGTTATATATTAGAGCAAGAACAAAGTTTTAACTATTGTTTAAATTAATGGTCTAACAATAAACCTTACCTTTACGAAATAGAATTAAATATGAAGCATTTATACCTTACATTTTTCGTTTTAAGCTCATTTATCCTCCTTGTATCAAATAAAGATGGAAGGGCCGCTTCTGAAGGTGAAGGAAGCACAGGCGCTCCAGGTGAGCCGCAAGTCTGCAAGAACTGTCATAATGGTAGTATTGTTGTTGGTATGGATATTTTTATAATTGATGGATCAGATACAGTTAAGACTTATGAGCCAGAAAAAAATTATACGGTACATGTTATTATTAATCCAATTAGTGGACCTACACCCAAAGGTTACGGATTCCAATTGGTTGGATTAGTTGCTCCTCTTAAGGTAACAGGCCCTGATGTTAAAACCTTAACTGCAAATAGCCCAAATGTAAAAATTGCAACTGCTTTTAGTACAAAAAGATTATACGCTGAACACAAAGGCAATAGTTTAACGAATACCTTTATTGTTAACTGGCAAGCACCTCCAGTGGGTTCAGGTCCAGTGAGTTTCTATTCTGCTGGCAATGGGAATAATGCAAACAATAATAATTCTGGCGATGGTTCAGTAAAAAATTCAGTTCAGGTTAATGAAAAAGTAATTCTTGCTACAAATGAACCTGCGCCTGCTGACTTTAAAGTATACCCTAATCCAAGCACAGGGATTTATTATTTGCAAGGTAAAAGTCTGCAAAATGTAAAGACCATCCTATTGACCAATCTAATGGGAAAACAATTAAAAAATATTCGATATTCTAAAGATATGATTCTGGATCTGGAATCTTTATTAGATGGAATTTATATTGTTCAATTGCTTGATTCTAATAGCAAAATTGTTAAGACGCAGAAATTAATCAAAAGAAGCGAAAGGCCTTAATTTTTGATTCAGTTTACTTTGTAGTCTTAAAATAATTTTCAACAATTTAAGTAGATTTCTCCTTTTTTTAAAGACTTTTGTTGAATGAATTCAAGAAAAATTTCAAATATTGCTGTATTGGGCTCAGGAATAATGGGCTCTGGTATAGCTACTCATA